>CAZFOF010000023.1:0-15768 GCA_964520265.1 uncultured Halobacteriales archaeon
CAACGTCGTCAATCCCCACGAGTACGGCGCGGAGACGACGCGGCTATTCGTGCTTTCTGCTGCTCATCCCGAACAGGACTTCGAGTGGACGGCACGCGAGGTGAGCAGTTCCTACGACCTCCAGCAGGAACTGTTCCAGATGGTGCAGTCCTTTACCGACGGCGGCGAGTACCGCGCCGAGCGTCGGACACACGACGAGTATCTTGCTCGCGAAATCGACCGGACAATTGCAGCGGCGACAGCGGAGTACGACCGCTTCCGGTTCCACCAGGTCGTCACCGAGATACGCACGCTGGCACAACTGCTCAAGCAGTACCGCGCCTTCGAGACGCCAAACGAGGAGGTCTACCGGCGAGGACTCCGTGTCTTGACGCGTCTCGTCGCACCGCTGACCCCGTATCTCGGCGAGGAGATGTGGAATATGCTCCGGGGTGGTGGTATCGTCGCCGATGCCGACTGGCCGGAACCGGGTCAGGACAGCGACCACTTCAGTATCGAGCGGAGTCTCGTCCGCACGCTCAGAGCAGACGTCCGCGACATCTTCGAGGTGGCCGGCATCGAGGACGCGGCAGAAATCGAACTCGTCGTCGCGCCGGACTGGAAGTTCAGAGCCTACGAAATGGCGCGCCAGGCAGCCGACGGAGCGCCGCTGGTCGGCGAGATAATGACCGACGAGGAGATACAGCAACACGGGTCGAGCGCACAGTCCTACGCCGAGGAACTCGACGAGAAACAACAGCAACTGGAACCGGTACTCGACCGTAGCGAGGAGTACCAGCTGCTCGACAGAGCCGCCTGGCTGCTCGAAGACGAGTTCGATGCGACCGTCTCTGTCCGCCGCGGTGAACCCGACGAAGAACTCTCGGAGAAAGCCCGTCCCGGGAAGCCAGCAGTGTACATCCACTAAGTGTCGACGGGACTGCATGACCCCGGGTCGACCTTTTAGTGTCCATACCGTGAAGTCAGTGTACAATGTACGAGCCACCAGCCACCGAGGAACTACTGCCGCCTGACAGGACACTGCTGGGCCCGGGCCCGAGCAACGTCCACCCACGTGTCCTGCGGGCGATGGCGACGCCACTCGTCGGCTATCTCGACGACTACTACGTAGAGGTGATGGACGACATACAGGCGTTGCTCCGCTATCTCTTCCAGACCGACAACGAGTATACGTTCGCAGTCAGTGGCACCGGAACGGCCGGCATGGAGACTGCATTTGGAAATCTCGTCGAGCCAGGAGAGACAGTGCTGGTGCCATCGAACGGTTACTTCGGCGAGCGGATGGGTGCCGTCGCCGAACGTGCCGGTGGTGTCATCGAACACGTCGACGCCCCCTGGGGGGAGCCACTCGACCTCGCGACGGTCGAACGAGCGGTCGAGCGCCACGAACCCAGCGTCGTCGGTGTCGTCCACGGCGAGACAAGCACGGGTGTTCGGCAGTCCGCAATCGACGACATCGCCGATATCGTCCACGACCACGACGGCTATCTCGTCGTCGATACGGTCGCGTCTCTCGGCGGCACCGAATTCCACACCGACGACTGGGATGTCGATGTCGTCTATACAGGCTCACAGAAGTGTCTCTCGGCACCGCCGGGCGTCAGTCCGATTACGTTCACCGACCGCGCCGTCGAGAAAGTCACACGCCGCAAGGAGCCACCGCGGTCGTGGTATCTGGATATCACCGGCGTCTGGGAGTACTGGGGTGCCGAGCGAAACTACCACCACACCGGCCCTATCTCGACGAACTACGCACTCCGGGAATCACTGCGAATGCTCGCCGAGGAGGGCATCGAATCGGTCTGGGAACGCCACCGCCGCGTCGCGGGCGCAATCAAAGCCGGCGTCGAAGCGATGGGTGCCCCGCTGTACGTCGACGACGACTACTGGCTCCCGACGCTGAACTCGGTGACGGTACCCGACGGCGTCGACGACGACAGCGTCACAGAGCGGTTGCTCACCGACCACGGCATCGAAATCGTCAGCGGCCTCGGCGCACTCGATGGCGATATCTTCCGCGTCGGTTGTATGGGTAACTCCGCCCGCCCCGAAAACGCGATGCAGTTTATCTCTGCGTTTGGAAGCGTCCTGGCCGCCGAAGGCGCTTCAGTCGATACCGAGGCTGGTGTCGCCGCAGCAGCGAACACACTGTCACAGTAACGGAAAGGTGACAGTATACCAAGGATTTTTACGGTATGGTAACGTTTGACAAAATCCTCTAGCGAGGGGAGAACCAATGAAAATCGGAGCGCGGTGTACCGTTTGCGGCGAGCGCGTCGGTGACGACGAGGTGGTTCACTGTGACCAGTGCGGATCAGAGATACACAGCCCGTGTAAGGACTTCGAAACAAAATTCGAATGCAAGGAGTGTAGCAACGAACCCTGGGTCGGTGCTGTCGAGTTCTGAGAGGTCGCCTCACCGACGATTTCACTTCCACCCCAGGCTCCAAACCCACAAGAGGATACAGACCTGACCTCACTCCGAGCACTGTCAATGAATCGAGGCCGCGAGTTACTCGCCAACCGCGTCGACAGCGTTGACGCCGATGCCGTCGATATCGACGACAGTGGCGTTTTCGACCTACTGGAACCCGCCGTCCAGGAGTGGTGGGTCGACCAGTTCGGCGAGTTCGTCCCGGGCAACGGGGGCTTTTTTACACCGCCACAGAAAGAGGCAATTCCGCTGATTCACGAAGGCGAAAACGCACTCATCTGCTCGCCGACGGGGTCAGGAAAGACACTCGCGTCGTTTACCGGCATCATCAACGAACTCTTCAGACGGGAGGCTGCCGACGGACTCGACAACACCGTCTACTGTCTCTACATCTCGCCGCTGAAATCCCTGGCAAACGATATCCACCGGAATCTCGAAGTTCCCCTCGACGGCATCACAGCGCGCCTGGACGACCAGTCCGAGTCAGTCGACATCCGTCACGCCATCCGTCACGGCGACACGCCCGACAGCGAGCGCCAGCAGATGCTCGAGGAAACGCCGCACATCCTGAACACGACGCCGGAGACACTCGGGATACTGCTGAACTCACCGAAGTTCAAGCGAAAACTCGAATCCGTCGAGTACGTCATCGTCGACGAGATTCACAGCCTCGCAGAGAACAAACGCGGTACGCACCTTGCAGTCTCGCTTGAGCGTCTGGAGGCGATGACCGACGGGTCACCGACCCGTATCGGTTGTTCGGCGACGGTCGAACCGCTGGAGGAGATGGCCGAGTTTCTGGTTGGACGTGAGTCACCTGGTGGCGGCCCGCGGGAGTACGAACTCGTCGACACGCGTTTTGTCCGTGAGTTCGACATCGAACTCAGTTGTCCGACAGACGACCTGATACACACACCCACGTCGACGGTCAACGACCGGTTTTACAGTGAACTCCACAACCTCGTCACAGCCCACACCAACACGCTCGTGTTTACGAACACACGGTCGGGCGCAGAGCGTGTCCTCCAGAATCTCCGCGAGCGCTTCGAGGAGTACGACGAGGATAATTCCGGCTGTCACCACGGTAGCCTCTCGAAGGAACGCCGACAAGCAATCGAGCGGCAACTGAAAGCTGGCGACCTCGACGTGGTGACGACCTCTACGTCGTTAGAGTTAGGCATCGATATGCCCCATCTCGACCTGGTCGTCCAGGTCGGGTCGCCGAAATCTGTCGCTTCGTTGCTCCAGCGTGTCGGTCGGGCCGGCCATCAGTTGGGCGAGACAGTGACCGGACGGGTCATCGCACTGGACAGAGACGAACTCATCGAGTGTGCCGTCATGCTCAAGAAGGCCGAGGAGGGCTTCGTCGACCGTGTGTTCGTCCCCGAGCAGGCACACGACGTGGCTGCACAGCAGGTCTACGGCATGGCTATCAACGGGCCGCGACCGGAGAGGGAAATCGTCGATATCCTCCGGCGGTCGTACCCCTACCGCGAGTACGACGACGACAGCCTCGGGGTGCTCTTTCGCTACCTGACCGCAGACTACGACGGTATGGAGGAGAAAAACGGCTACGCGAAAATCTGGCGAGACGCGAACGAGCCACCAGAGGGCGAGCACCACTACGAGGACTTCCCGGTCGGTGAACCGCTCATCGGCAAGCGCGGCCGGATGGCACGGGTCATCTACATGACCAACATCGGGACGATTCCCGACTCCTTTACCTGCAACGTCTACACCAGAAGCGACGACGAGTGGGTCGGACAACTCGACGAGGCGTATCTGGACACACTGGAGAGCGGAGACGTATTTGTACTCGGGGGCGACAATTTCGAGTTCCAGTATCGCCGCGGGTCGAAGGTCTACGTCGACCGCACGGCAGCGCGGCCGACGGTTCCCTCCTGGTTTTCAGAGCGACTGCCGCTGTCCTACGACCTCGGTCGTGAGATACTGTCCTTCCAGCGGACGCTTCTGGAGCATCTCGATTCGGGTGGCACATCCGAGGCGCGCGTCTGGCTTCGGGAGTATCCACTGGACGAACATAGCGTTCGGGCGCTGACGCGGATGTTCGACCAGCAGGTCAGGTACGCCGGTCGCGATAGTGTGGCCACCGACGACCGTCTCGTCATCGAAGAGGAACTCGACCATGACGCCTACGAACGCCGCTATTACGTCCATTCGAACTACGGTCGACGGCTGAACGACGGCTTCTCTCGGTTGCTGGCCTTCCGCTGTGCGCAGGCTGCAACCGCCAACGTCACCGTCGCCGTCGCAGACCACGGCTTCACGCTGTCGATGCCGCTCAACCGGAAAGTCGATATCGAGGCCATCGTCAACGATATCGACCCGGACGCGGTTCGCGAAGACTTGCGAGCGAGTCTGGAGGGGACAGACCTGCTCGAGCGGTATTTCCGTATCAACGCGACACGAGCGCTGATGATTCTCAAACGCTACAAGGGACACGAGAAATCCGCCAGTCAGCAACAGGTAAACAGCGATATGCTCCTTGGCTTCGCCAGAGACCTCGAGGAGTTTGCGGTCATCGAGGAGACCTATCGGGAGATTCTCGAAGACAAACTTAACGTAGCAGGCCTGGAAGCACTCTTTGCAGATATCGGCGAGGGCAGCGTCGAGGTGGTGACCAAACGTGTCGACTCGCCGACGCCGCGAGCGTTCGGACTGGCGACGCTCATGGCGAGTGACGTGGTACTGGCCGAAGACGAGTCTGCAGTGCTACAGGACTTTCATCAGCGCGTTCTCGAAGAAATCGAAGGCGTCCGAACGTCGCCCAGAGAGGGGTAACCGCCGAGGGAGAGGCGGTCGACTTCCTCGTTTCCGAGGAGTTCGGTACCAGTACCGGGGAACGTACTGACCTCCGACGCGAGCGGGCCGTCACTCACACCAGCAGCGTATTCAGCGCGTCGGGCACGACGAGCACATCACTGCCGTCCGCGACGGCGTCCTCGACGCTGTCGGCGGCGTGCATCAGACACTCCTCGACGATGTCGGGGGAGTCGCTGTCTGTCACCCAGATATCGTGTGCACGCAGTGTCCGGGCAACGACGAACGCCCGCTGCGCGCCGGGTTCGTACCCCTCGCGCATCTCCTCGTAGAGTGCATCCGCCGAGGAAGCATTCGAAAGTCGGTCGTAAAACCGCCGCTCGCCGGTGCCGTCACCGGCACCCTCGGGGAGTGTCGCCGGGATGACGACGCGACCATCCTCCCGAAGCGGGTTCTGTGCACCCAACACGACGTAGGTGGCCGCGCGCGTCGTCTGGTACAGATTCGCGTCCTTGGGTGCACCGACTCCGGTGACAACGGCGTCGTAGCTGTCCGTCACCTCGACAGAGAGGGCTTTGCGAGCGGTTTCGGCGAGGTCTGCGACGACTGCTCGCGGGTCGCCGGCACTCGCGTCCATGATTCCCGCCGGGCCGTGGGTGACGTTCAGACTGAACGCCAGTCCGATTGTGTCGCCAGCAGCGTCGACGAACTTCCTGAAGGGGTTGTTCTCGATACGCCCGAGTCGCACGCCGTCGCGTGCGAGCATCTCGGGGCCGTGTGAGTAGCGAATCTGTGATTCTCCACCTGCGCCGATGACTGCGGTCTTGGCACCGCCGGAAAAGCCCGCGTACTGGTGTGGCTCGACCATCCCTGTCGCGAGTACCGTATCCGCCGCAACGACAGTCTCGTTGCATTCGATGGCACAGCCGTCGACAGTGCCGACTTCGACAGTCGCCTCCGGGTCGTGGTTCTGGGCCAGGTCGGCGTGAGAGCCCAGTGCCTGCTCGATTTCTGCGTCTGTCATCGGCCGGTGAAGACCGAGTCCGAGCACGACCGTGACTTGCTCGCGGACGACGCCTGCTCGCTGTAGTTCCCCGAGTAGCACGTCGAGCAGTACGTCCTCCGGTGTCGCCCGCGTCACGTCGGTGACGACGATTGCGACGGTGTCGTCTGGGTCGACACGCTGTGCGAGCGGTGGCCCGTGGGGTGTGTCGAGTGCCGTCTGTGCCGCCGTGTGGACATCGACGGCCTCGCCACCGTCGGGTTTACAGACGGTCACCTCACAGTTCGGGAACTCGACTGTGACGGTGCCGTCGCCGAGAGGGAGTTCCATACGAACGCTGGCGACGCCAGTGACAAAAACATCTCGCGTCGGTCACTTCGAGACGACGCGGCCCACTCGACTTCGGTCGAGCGTCAGTGGGAGCACGAGGGAACCACTGAACATCACGAACCCACCGGTGACCAGTGCGAGCGGGTGCGCGAGCGTCATCGCGAGCGCGTACGTTCCGCCGAGGACTGCCACCCCTGTGGCGACGAGGATGACCGCGGCAACGGGCGTTTCCGGGGCTGGCAGTCGAGTCATATCGACGATGCTGAAGACGACGAGCGCACCGAGTGCTCCCCCGAAGACGAGTGCGGCGTCTGCACTGCCGCCAGTGATGACCAGTCCCGCAGCGGACGTGCCAGCAGCCACGACAGCCACCAGCCGACTGTGTTTGGTCTCGCTTTGCCAGAGTGCTGCGAGGATGACACCACCGACGGCGATACCGACCAGAACATCACCGAGATAGTGGACGCCGATGAATACTCGTGAGAGCGCGATGAGGGCGACAACGAGGCCAACGAGTGTCGCAGGCCCGAGGCGCTGGAGGCGGTCGTCGACCACCACGAGACCGCCGTAGACGACTGTCGCACCGATTGCGTGCCCGCTGGGGAAGCCGAAGGAGTCTTGCTCGGCTGGAACGGCCTGGACTGCTTCTGGCGGCCGCGGCAACGCAAGTCCGTTTTTCAGGCTGACGGTGACCGCGACGGCCACCAGCGTAAACGCAACCAATCTGGTAGAGGCGTCGCGGTCTGTGGCGAGCCAGTAGTAGGTGGCGACGATGACCAGCAGCAGTGGCGGGTCGCCGAGTCGCGTGATGGCGGCGAATGCGTCGGTGACGACGGGCGAGGAGAGTTCCCGTATGGTCGCACTGAGACCGCGAAGCCTGAACACGAACGTGCTTCCGGTCGAGAGCAAAAACCGCTGTTGGTCGCCGTCAGCGTGCCCACTCGACCATTCGTCCGTAGGTCTCGTCGGTCGAAAGCGCCGCGGCGTCGCCGACGAGTACCAGCGCCTTCTTCGCGCGGGTCAGCGCGACGTTGACACGCCGGTAGTCTTCGAAGATGGGGCTGTCCAAATCGCCAGTCGCTACGAAGGAGATGACGATGACCTCCTTGCTCGACCCCTGGAAGCGGTCGACGGTGTCGACTGTCAACGCCTCGGGGACGTGCTTGTTGATTTCTGCCACCTGCGCGCGATACGGTGCAATGACACCGATATCCGACAGGGAGACACCGGCGTCGAGATACGACTGTACCGTCTCTGCGACGGCCGCCGCCTCCGCAGGGTTCGTGTTGCCCACAGCCGAGCCCTCGGGGTCGAGGAAGGTGACACCGTCAGTGAGATGCGCTGGCAACGTGTCGGTGTCGACACCCGAGAGGTCGTCGAGTGACTGGGCAGCCACATCCCCAGTTGCCGGTCGGAGCTGTCCGTCGTAGAACTCTCTGGATGCGAACGCCTGAATCCGCTGGGCCATCCGATACTGCTGGTTCAGGAGGATACTCGCGTCGGGATAGGACTCGATGAGGCGCTGAAAGAGACTCTCACCGAGGTCTGCACAGCGCTCGTCGCTCTCGATTTCGTCGGCTGCCTGGACGACCGGTGGGAGCTGATGATGGTCACCGACGAGGACTGCCCTGTCCGCGAGTGTCGTCGCGGCGAGTGTCCCTGGCTCCGTGAGTTGGCCCGCCTCGTCGACGATAGCGGTGTCGAAGGTCTGGTCGCGCATCATCCGCGAGCCACACGAGGCCGTCGTGGCGGCGACAACTGTCGCCGACTGAAGTCGGTCGACACACTCCGCCGGGTCTCCGGTCGTCTGGAGCCGGTAGGACTGCATATCGTCGCGGATGCCGCTCTCGGTGCCGACGCGCACGATGTCGGTAAAGCCCTGCTCTTCGAGTGCCTCGATAGCGTTGTCGACCGCCCGGTTGGTGAACGCCGACAACAGCATTCGGTCGCCGCGCTCGGCCAGCGCACGGACGATTCGTGCGAGCGTGTAGGTCTTCCCAGTCCCCGGCGGCCCGTGAATGAGCGCCACGTCCGACGCACCAACTGCCAGCTTGACCGCCTCGTTCTGTGCTTCGTTGTTGTCGACGAACGTCTCCGAGACACGCTGGAAGTCGGGTTCACGGCGGCCAAAGAGCACGTCTTTGCGCTCAGCCGACTGTGTGAGCAACGTGTCGTGCAACGCGGTGAGCATCCGGTCGGTGCCGATGTCGGAGGGGTAGACGTCCAGCCGCCGCAGTTCGAGTGGCTCGTCGGCACTGACGACGATTTCCTCGCCGAGTCGTTCGATGCGTGCCAGTTCTGCCTCGCCACCAACCGGGTCACCGTCACTTGCCAGTGCGAGGTCACCCTCTCTGAGTTTCGAGACAGCGTCGGTTCCCTCCGCACGGAGTTCCCACCGGCCCCCGTCGAGTTCGGTGCGACCCGTCGGCTCCAGGTCGACGAGCGCACGGTCGTCGTCGGCCCGCTGTTGGGGGCTGTCCTCCCAGAGTTTCGCGTACTCGCGGTGTATCGCCTTTCGCTCCCGTTCGATTGCGCGGTAGTGGCGCTCGAAGTACTCCCGTTCGGCCGCTGGAATCGGGTTGCCAATCTGGCCGGCCTTCGATTCCTGGTCGAGACGCCCCGAAACGGCCATGCACGTGTCCTGCTCGAAGCAGTACTCGCATTTCGCATCGGCCTCGTAGCCTGTCGGGACTGAACTGTCGTGTTCCATCGCCGCCAGTGCATTGCGTGCCCGCAACACGAACGCGAGCAGACCTGAGCCGATGGAAAACTCCTTGGCAGGCGAGAGGTCGCCCGATGTCTCGTTACGGTCGACGGCAGCGTTTTTCGTATACAGCAACGTCCCGGTGTCCGGTGGCTCACCGCGTCGCTCACCGAGTACCAGCGCGTAACAGGCCGCCTGGACTTTGTCGTGAAAACGAGGGTCGCGGTTGGTGTTCTTGCCAGTCTTGAGTTCGACTGGCATTCCGCGACGGACGGCGTCGGCACGGCCTTTGATACCGTATCGCTCGCTGACGAGCGTCTGCTCAGAGCGCCAGTCGTCGCCGCCGGTGAGTGTGCCCTGGTTCAGCCAGCCCTGGATTGCCGACGCGTGTTGGCGGACGGTTTCGTGCATCGACTCGCGGTCGGCACCGAGCAACCCCAACTCCAGTCCCGCTTCGTCGACGCGTGCCTCGACTGCCGCGTCGAGGTCACGCCCCCGGAGGAGGTCACCGAACACCTCGTGGACGATTGTTCCCTTCACGACGGGTTCGGCAATCGGCATCCCGCCGATTTTGTTGAGATAGTACAGCCGCGGACACTGCACCCACTGGCGGACGTCCGTCACGTCGACCAGAAAGTCTGGCTCGACGACGACCATCGTATCCTCGCCTGTCGTGTACTGTGTCTCGCCGCGGTACTCGCGCTCGTCGGCGTCGTAGACGGCCAGTTCCATGCCGGGTTCGGTGTACTCGGCAGTCTCCGTCCATTTGCCCCACAGCGTCACCGTCGTCGCGTCCGCACGGCCTCGCTCCGGTCGCACAGTGAGTTCGACCAGGTCGCGCTCGCCGTACTGCGTCTCGACGGTGCGTGGGGTTTCGACCTCGGTGACAACACCGCGAATGTTCACGGGAACGGACTGGGTTGGCGGCGGAAAAACAGTTCCGGTCGGCGCGGCCCCGTTTGCGAACCAACCGGTGAGTATTTTCACCTTCAGACCGTGGCTTTCGATATGCGCGTACGCGACTGGCAGGACATCATGGACGAGGTCGTTGAGAGCGACGCCGACCCCGAGGGCTGGCGCGCTGTCGGCGGCGACCGCGCCGGTGGCATCGGCGAAGACCTCTACATCGGCCACCCCAGCGCAGGCGTCTTCCAGCTCAAAACCTACGCCCGAAACCCCTACGACGTGGAAGGTGTCGGCGCGCGAGTCGCACGCAAGATAGACGACGAGCTCGACCCACTGTTTCCACAGGCTGAGGACGCCCCCGGCCACTTCGGCGTCCAGCAACCACCAGAAGACGAGGATGAAGCCGAGGAAGCGGTCAAGAACCTGAAGACTGTCGTCGAGACACACCAGGACGCCCCGACGACACCCCAGGCACTGTTCGACGATATCATGGACGCGATGGACAGCCCCGCCTACGGACCAATGGAGTTCGAGGATCACGACCGACCCGACTCACTGGACGAACTCACGGGCACGTTCGAGGAAGCCGAGGAACTACTCGATGCCGAACTCGAAGACGCCATCGACGAGTCGGTCACACGAGGATTCCAGTGATGGAACCGGGCGAGTGCATCCGCGAGTACTACCAGGCACTCCGGAATGGCGACCCGCTCGACCCATACTTCAGCGACGATGCAACGACAGTCAAATTCGGCATCTCCGAGGAACTGTGGGGCGGAGACGACATAGCCACGGGCCTCCGAGAACAGACCGAGACGACGGCCGAATGGGTCGTCAGGAGTCGGAATCTCACCATCGACGAACACGGCGACACCGCCTGGTTTGCCGACGACGTGTTCCTGGCCTGGACGGACACGGAAGCGCGAATCCGCTACGAGTTCGAGACGCGCTGGAGCGGCACGCTCGTCTCCAGAACCGACGGCTGGACGTTCGTCGGGATGCACGTCAGTACTGCTGGTGAACTCTGATGGTCGAACCGGTCTCAGACGAAACACGCAGCGAGTTCGCCCGAAAAGCCAGAATCGGGTTCGTCGTGCTCGTTGGGTTATCGGGTGGACTTATCGCACTCCAGATAAACGCGGGTCTGACAGGCCTTCTAGCGGCCACAGGAATCGGTATCGGCGTCGGTATCCTACTGGTGTGGATTGCCTTTCCCGACCCGGGCGACCTGCGCCCGGGCGACCGGTCGGAGACGAGACGGCGTGGCCGGCGCTGACTACAGCGAATCGGGGCTCTCGAACAGCAAGTCGACGCGGTTACCCTCCTCGGTTCGGTCGAACCGCATCTCTCCGTTTGCCGCTTTGACGACCCAGTAGACCAGCCAGAGGCCGACACCCGCCGAGTGTGACAGTGCGGTCTCCTCTTCGTTCCGGATGACACGCTTTTCGGAGTCGGGAATCGGGGGGCACTGGTCGAAGACGGTGGTTCGGAGAATTCCGTCCTCGATAGTCAAATCGACGTGGACGGCCGGTGCGTCATCGCCCTCGTAGTGGAGGATACCGTTCTCGATGAGTTCGGACAGTGCCACCTCGTAGGATTCGGAGACGGTTGCCCACGCTTCCTTCGGTGCGTCGATGCTCAACGTCACATCCGAGTACTCTGCGCGGTACTGCTGGACGACCGCTCGGGCGAGACGGCCAACCTCCGTCCGCGCTTCGTGTTCTGGCTGTGACCGGATGCGCTCCTGAATTTTCCGAACCTTCTCGCTCAGGCGCACCATCTCCTCTGCGTTCTCGGCGATGTTGTCGGTCATCTCGACGATTTCCTCGGGCGTGAAATCGTCCTCGTCGTTCATCGCACGCTCGCCGATGAGTCGTGCTTTCCCCATCACCAATCCGAGTTTGTTGCGGATGTTGTGTCGGAGAACCCGTGTCATCACCTGGAGTTTCTGCTCGCGACGGCGGCGCTGGCGGATATCGCGGGCCACGCCCACGATGCCGTTGTAGCCACCTTCATCCAGCGAGACCATCGTGAACCTGAGTTCACACGGGATGCGGTTGCCCTCCTTCGTGATGAGGGTGACTGTCCACGTGTCGCTTTTCTCCTCGTCGGAGTTCAGGAGGTGACGGATGCGATGTTGCCCTTCCTCCAGGTCGTCGTCCGACAACAACATCGACGGTGAACTCCCGATAATCTCCTCTTTGGCGTAGCCTGTCATCTCCGCCATCGAGTCGTTGACCAGCGCGTAGTTGCCGTCTTCGTCCAGGAGATACAACATATCCTCCGCCTCCTCGACTAGGTGACGGTAGCGTTGCTCCCACCCATCGTCATCGTCTTGCAGTTCTGTCATCGAAAGAGACACCCACCAGGGATATTGATGAACAGTTCTCAGCGCACTGTTGTATATCCGTCGGATTTTGATTTGGTGCTGACAAAAGTGAGTGCCCACAGCGAACCATCGGACAGCCCCGATGTTCACTCCAGTCGCTTCGAAACGTAGGCGCCGTCCTGTCGATAATCAAGTTTCTCCTTGTAGTACTCGCGGACGCCGATGCCACTGAGGACGGCGAGTTTGTCGTAGCCTCCGTCGGCGGCAATGCGCTCTGCAGTTTCTATCAGTTTTCGCCCGTACCCCTGGTGTTGTTGCTGTGAGACGCCGGCACTCGCCGTTTCGGTGCCGACGCCGATTTCGCTCCCGTAGACGTGCAGTTCACGGACGATGGCGGCGTCCTGGAGTTCCATCCGCGTCGGGTCGTTGGGGAATCTGAGCCGACAGAAGCCGACGAGGATGTCTTTCTCTCGGTCTTCGAAACTGATGAAGTGCTCTTTCCCTCCGGCGACGTCGTATTCAGTTACGTCGAGCGTGACAGTTTCGGGGTCATCGTCGGTGTGACCCACCTCGCGACACCGGATACAGTCACACGTCCACCCGTGTTTGTCCATCCGCTTGCGGGCCAGTTGCCGGAGGTTCGACTTCCAGACGCCACCTTCGATGAAGTCGGCGGGAATGTCACGCTGGACGCGCTGCAAGCGGGTGTACTCCGGAATCATCGATTTGATTTCCGCGACGAGTTCCGCGGCCCCGTCGTTGTCCAGCGGTTCGAACTCGTCGTTGTGCCACCAGTCGTAGACGGCAGTGCCCTCGACGACGAGTGTCGGGTAGATTTTCAGATAGTCCGGTCGCCACTCTGGCCGCTCGAAGATGCGTCGGAAGTCTTCCAGACACATCTCTTTGCTCATACCGGGCTGGCCGGGCATCATGTGGAAGCCGACTTTGAACCCGGCGTCCCGGAGACGGCGGTTGGCGTCGATGGCATCCTGTGTGCCGTGCCCGCGGTGCATCTCGCGATTGATGCGCTCGAATGTGGTCTGGACGCCGACTTCGACTTTCGTCCCGCCCAGATCCAGCATTCGGTCGATCTGTTCCGGGTCACACCAGTCTGGCTTCGTCTCGAATGTGGTCGCAATGTTGCGAACGTCGGCCGTCTCGTTTTTCGCGATGACATCCTCGACGTACTGAAACTCGTACTCGTCGGGGTCTTGGGCGAAACTCTTGCCCTCCGCAGGACTCGGTTCACCGTCGACATCGTAGTCGTTCATCGCCTCCAGCGCGCGTTTGACGAACCACTCCTGGTAGTCGTGGCTCCGTGCGGTCATCGTCCCACCCATGATGATGAGTTCGGCTTTGTCGACGGGATGACCGATTTCACGCAACTGGTGCAGACGAAGTGTCACCTGTCCGTACGGGTCGTAGTCGTTTTGCTGGCCGCGTGCGGCCGCCGGTTCGTGGCCGGTGTAGCTCTGTGCGCTGGAAAACTCCGAATCCGGGCCGCCGGGACAGTAGAGACACTTCCCGTGGGGACACCGCTTTGGCGAGGTCATGATCGCAATCGGAGAGACACCCGACGCCGTCCGAACCGGCTTGCGCCGAAGTACCTGCTCCAGGTCGTCTCGCTTGTCGTTGTCGGCAAAATCCAGCAGCGCCGAGTTCTGTGGCACCTTCGACGCGGAGTACTTTCCACAGACTTCCTTTTTGGCTGCTTCGAGGTTGTCACGGTCGACCTCTCCGTCCAGAATCCGCTCGATTAGCTCGGCACACACCTGTTCGAAGGTCTCTGACTCGGCTGGCGTGTCCGCGCTCATCAGTTGGTCTTACTCCCCGCTTTGGCCGAATAAGCGTGTCGCTTCGGGGGGTCACTCGCCGGCAGCAGTTGGCGATTCGATTCCACGCTGACTGAACTCCTCGAAGACGCGGTCAGTCACATCCGTCTTGAAACGGAGTTCGTTCCGCAGGTCGTTGACGTATGCTTTGCCGGTTATCGTCCGGTAGTGGAGGTCGTCTTCGAGGTGTACCTCGACAGGATACTCGTCGGCGATGTAGACGTACTGGGAGGAGACGAGTGCGTCTTCGACGATTTGACGCGCCTCCCGTGCATCGGATTTCGGGTCGATGTAGAACTCGACGGTGACGAGCATCTCCGCCTGTCCAGCGTTGGCGTTGGCGATGGACTCGTTGAAAAAGGTGTAGTTCGGGACGGAGACGAGCGTATCCGTCGGTGTGAGCAACTGCGTCGAGCGGATGCCGATGTTCGTCACCTCGCCGTAGTGCTCACCGATCTGTACCTTGTCGCCAATCTGGTAGGGCTGTTCGGCGACAAGAACGAGTCCGCCGATGACGTCCGCGAGCAAGTCTTTGAGTCCGAGCCCGAGCGCGGCACCGAGGAGACTCGAAAAGGCGAGAATCTGGGTGGAGCTCAACTCGAACAGAAGCGAGATGACGATGTAGATGGCGCTGCCGTAGACGAGGAACTTCACCAGCGGGATGAGCAGCGTAATCCGAAAGCGGTTGGCGAGAAATCGGTCTGCGACACCGCGGAGTCCCGTCGAGACCCCACGGCCGAGGAGATAGGCGACGACCACCACGAGCGCGGCGTTGACGAGAACTGCCGGGTCGACACCGATGGAGTCTCCGACACTCGACGTGTTTCCCACCTGCAACGCGACGGTGGAGACACTCACCATATCAATTGCCTCCTGCGCAAGTGGTCGACCGTCGCGTAGAGCCGTTCTGGAACCAGTTCGACACGTCCTTCCGAGATGTCGACGACGCCGAGATTGGCGAGCGTTCCCAGCGAGCGCTGGACGGGGACGCCAACGACGATTTTCTGCAGCGTGTCGACACCGACGCTCCCTTTGGCGAGAATCAACTCCAGCAGGAATGCCTCGTCGTCGTCGATATCCAGCGTCTGTGCCACCTCCTCGACGTAGGCAGGGGCAATCTCACCGTCGCGTACCGACCGCTCCCAGAGACGACCCGCGACGCCGGGATTGCCGTCCGACAGATAGGTCAGTTTCTCGAACACGACGGCCTCGACGTTGCCGAACTCGTCGGTGTTCGACCGTGATGTGATATACTCCAGGTTCAGTTCTGGCATGGGAACGCCGAGGCTCCGCGAACCGACTGCGACGGTTTTCGTCGTGAAATTGAGCGACTTCACGCGGCCGGCGTCACCAGTCTGGACGAACGCCGGCATCTCCGGCCCGTAGTTGTTCACGAGCAGTTCCGTAATCTCCGTCGAGTTCAGCGTCGGAATCTCAACCTGGCGAGGA
>CAZFOF010000024.1:0-15729 GCA_964520265.1 uncultured Halobacteriales archaeon
GGTCGTCCGGCGTCGTCGCGAGCGCGGGCTCGTCGATCTGGATGTAGCGGGCGCCGGCGTCGACCAGCTGCTCGATCTCCTGGTTGACGAGGTCCGCGAGCTCGTACGTCAGCGCCTCGTCGTCCTCGTAGACCTCGTTGAACGACCAGCTCGCCAGCGTGTAGGGCCCGGTGATGGGCACCTTGACCGGGTGTCTCGCGACCGAGGAGGTGAACTCGTACTCGTCGACCAGCCACTGCTCTCCGTACGCGACCTCGTCGACGACGGAGGGCTTGTCGAAGTAGTTGTGGCCCCAGACCTTGACGCGGCCGTTGAACTCGTAGCCGTCGATACGGTGGGCGAAATACTCCACCATCTCGTTGCGTCGCATCTCGCCGTCGACGACGACGTCCAGTCCGGAGCGTTCGTGTTCGTGGGTGATGAGTCGCGAGGCGTCGTCTTTGGCCTCTTCGAAGTGTTCTTCGGAGAAATCCCGCTCGTCATCTTCGAACAGATCACGGGCGCGGTGGAGCCACTTCGGCTTGGGATACGACCCCACGACGGTCGTCATGAGGAAGTGGTCGTTCGAGTGCTCCTCGGGCCGGAAGGCTTCGCGTGGGCCAGTCATTGTGGAACCTCCTCGAGTTCTGCGGCGTCTGCAAGCGCGTCGAGCTTTGCCTCGGATTTGTTGACCGGCAGATAGAACAGTTCCGTATTCGAGGTGGCGTAGACGGTACCGTACTCGCCGTCAGTCATGTCTTCGAACCAGTCGATGCGCTCGCGAATCGTCGACGGTGACTCGACGAGTGTGTTCTGCCCGTCGACGACTCCCAGTGCAACGTCGTCTTTTGTCCCGTACTCCTGGACGTTGTAGACGTTCTCGTCGTGATTGCTCACGAGGTCGAAGCCGATTGCGTCGATATCGGCGTCCATCAGGTGAGCGTAGACCTTCTCCTCCAGCGCGCCCCAGTAGGTGTGGACGACCACGTCGGCGTCGGTGGCAGTGGCGACGGTGTCGATTGCATCGCTCGCGCGTGCATCGGGGCCGTCTCCAGGGGGGTTCGTGACCAGCGACGGTTCCAGCAGGAACAGCGTCTCCACGTCGGGGAACTGTCCGGCCTCGTCGGCGAGGAACTCTGCAACGGCGTCGAGAAACGCCGCCGAATCGTCGTAGTGTTCGTCCGTCGCCAGGTCTGCAAGCGAGTACGGCCCGGGAAGGACGGCCTGTAGCCCCTCCTCGACGTGCTCGCTGGCCGCAGACAGTTCCGCGGCGATGTCACCGGTCGCAGAGAGGTCGTCCGTCACGACAGGCTCGCGGTAGAAGTTGTTGTTGTCGTAGTATCGGACGATGCCACGCATCTCGACGCTGTCGGAGACGGCAAGGGGATGTGCGAGCATATCGTCCCAGCGAAGTTGTCCCTCGACAACTCTGTCGAGACCTGCCGTCTGCTGGCGGTCGATTACCTCCGTGCGTGCGCTCTCGTACGCGTCGGTCGTTGCTTCACTCTCGTCTCCCCCAATGAGGTCGTCTTTCTGGTGACCCTTGAGGTCAGAGAGGTCGTCTTTCGCCCAGTCGGGCAACGGATACAATCCGGGTGTCGTCGCTACTACCCGTGTCATTGCACCGAGGTAGGAAATGACGCCCTTTAATATTTCCTGTTCGGTCTGATGCTTTGTAGTAATTAGTCCTGTCGAGTGCCAGTACTCGCCCGGAGATGAAGAACGACAAGTCGCTCGTAGGGTTGCGGTTCTTCGGCGACTTCCATCGTCGTGAGTCCCGCCGTCCGAGCGTAGTCCCGGACGGCGTCGATGCCGGTCAGCGACGAGACGAGCAGAAATGCGTCACCGTCCGGCGTGAGCACCCGACGAAGGTCGTCGAGAAACGGCTCGATGATTTCTCGACCAGTCTCACCGCCGGAGAGCGCTTTCTCCATCCAGTCGTTCCACTCCGTCTCGGGGTCGGTCGGGAGATACGGGGGGTTGAACACGACCACGTCGAATGCGCTGTCACGGAACGGTGACAACTGGTCGGCGCGGACGACTGGAACGCCGGCTTCGTGAGCCTGTCGGCAAGCGTTGGGGTTGATATCAGCGCCGACGACGCTGGCGGCAGTCTCCGTTCCCAGTCTGTGAGCGATATATCCCGACCCGGTACCGGCATCGAGCACCCAGTCGCCGTCTTCGGCGTAGTCGAGAGCCGTGTCTGCCAGCAGTTTCGAGTCCTCGGCCGGCTGATAGACCGTTTTCACGTCGCGCTGGTCGGCAAGCGGCGGGCGTGCGTCGTCTGTCATCAGTATCCTCCGGGGTCGCCACGCTCCCAGGCCAGGGTCGCCAGTTCGGCGAATTCGGCGGGAGCCACGGAACCGGCGCGCCGACTCATCAGTTCCTCATCTGCGTGGTCGACGACTGTGTCGGGGTCACCCAGTTCCGAGATGTGGGCCGTATTCCGGATGGCATTTCGCATCGTCTTCCGGCGCTGTGTGAACACGCCCTTCAGAAACTGCAGGAAGAAGTCCTCGTCGGGCACAGTATAGTCCGGGTCACGAGGGTGTGTGGAGACGACTGCGCTTTCGACCCGCGGCTGGGGGTCGAATGCCTCCCGTGGCACCGTCTCGACGAGCTCCACGTCGGCGTAGTGTCCCGCCGTGACCGACAGACGGCCGTACTCGTCGCTGCCCGGGCTGGCGGCCATCCGCTCGGCGAACTCCTGCTGGAACATCAAAACCAGCGGCCGACCACGCGGGAGCAGTCGGAAGGCAATCTCACTGGAGATGCCATACGGAAGGTTCGAGACCGACGCAGTAAACGCCGGGAGGTCGACTGCCAGAGCATCACCCTCGACGACCGTGAGACGGCCGTCATCGACAGCCGCGGCAAATTCCTCGCGCAGAAAGGCTGCGAGTGTCGGGTCTCGCTCGACGACTGTCACTTCGTCTGCCACGGCGAGCAGGCGGTCGGTGAGTGCACCTGTTCCGCCACCGATTTCGAGGACGTGTTCTGTCTCTGCACTCGCCGGGAGATGTGTCGGAATCCGGTCGAGAACCCGGTCGTCGACCAGAAAATGCTGGTCGAAGTCGGGATTGCCCCGGACTCCCGCACGGCGAATGAGTGCATCCGGGTCGCGACTCCCCGGTGAGGACTGTTCACCACCCGTCACTGGTCGTCACGCCGGACGAACGTCCGGTACTTCAGGTCGTCCTCTTTGATCTCTTCGAGAATCCGCTCGACGAGCGTCTCCTTTGGGTTGTGGAGGCCGTTGACACGCGATTTCAGATTCTCGAAGCTCTCGAAGGGACGGCGCTCGCGCTCGTCGAGAATCGAGTTTCTGAGCTTCTTCCCGATGCCGGGGAGGAGATTCAACTGGTGGAGCCGGAGCGTGATCGGCTGTGCGTCGTTGTAGAAGTCGACGAAGCGCTGTTCGTTTTCCTCGACGACGTCTTCGACGGCGTAGTCGAGTTCGGAGCGCGCACCGCTTGGCATATCGTCGTACTCGATTTCGTTGACCCGGTCGGCAAACTCGGCATCGTAGATGTCGAAGTAGTCGCCGATGGATATCGACGCGTCCTCGTCGACAACCATCTCGTAGGGGACGAACTCCTCGGTATCGAGAGCGTAGGCGACCGGCTGTTTTTGATACTGCGGACGGTCGTCTTCCGCCCGGCCGTGAGGGAGAAAATCGAGTACAACCGCCTGTCCGCGCACACCATCAGAATCTTCGCGCTCATCGTCGCTCATGTGACAGATGTAGGGGTCCGCTCACTTAAACCTGAGCGGAGAATCAGACGTACTGCTTGACGACGTTGATGATGTCGTCCAGTTCGTCACCGGACAGGGAGAACCGCTCCTGTGCGTAGATGGAACGTAGCTCGTCTCTGTCCTGGGGTTTCAGGTCGACGATTTTGTGGGCGGTCGCTTCGTCGACTTTGTCCAGTTCGAGGAGCTGGTCGACGAACTCCCGAGACTCCTCGGGGTCGAGCGTCGCGAACCGATTGACGTGTTCGAGCGCGCGCGCCAGTTCGTAGCGCATCTCACGCTCTTCGTCGGACGCTCGCTCGGCTTCGAGGTCACCGAGAATCTCTTTCGTCTCGGCGATGGTGAGATACTCCTCGTCGACCTTCTCTTTGAATATCGTCATTCCTGCCGGCTGAGGTGGGCGGCCTTGACGATGATGGTCTTGTCCTTGCCGCCGTCGTTGATTTCGACTTTGAAGGCCTCACCCTGTTTGCCGACGACGGTACCGGTGTGACCGTCGAAGCGCGGGTGATACCGGCCGTCGGAGACGCTCGGGTCGATCTTTAGGTGTACCGACTCACCGGCCTCGTACTCCTCGACTGCCTGCTGGGGCGGTGAGGTGCCGCTGTCTCGCGGGTCGTTTTTGAGTTTGTTCCGTGTTCCCTGAAGAGGTCCATTAGAGTTAGGCATTCCTGCGGATTCGTTGTTCGGTCGTGCTTATAAAACGTGCGTTACGCGTACGATACTGGTCTCTCGACCGAGTCCATCGGGGTCTACAGTCGGCCGACGTTCTCGACGGAGACGCTTTCGACGCCGTCGACGCCCTCGAAGGCTTCCTCGACGGCCTCTGTGCCACCTGCGTCGTCAGCGACGACGACAGTCGGCAACAGCGCGACGAGACCGAAGGCAACGTCGTCGCGTTCGAAGCCGTTGATTTTGGCACCTTCCGGAAGGACGGATTCGAGACGCTCCTGGAGCGCATCGAGGTCGACTTCCGGGCTCTGCGGCATGACCTTGACTTGAGCTGCTACCTTTCCCATGGTTACGGTCCCGTGAACCCGCAGTCGGGGCACTCGTAGAGGTTGCTCTGCTTGCGGCACTTTGCACAGCGGTAAATCTGATAGCCACAGTCGGGGCACTTGAACGCAGCAGCGCTCGTGCCGGCGATGTTTATCCCACACGAGATGCATTTCTGCGTTCGCTTCTGTTCGCTCTCGCTCATACCCACCCGTATCAACCGACCGCTTTTAATCGTTGCCAAACACACCGGCGCGCTCAGCGCCGTTGCTGGGGGTCGTCGAACGTACAGCCGACTTACTCCCGTTCGGGAGGGTCAGGCTGGCTATCGCGGTGTGGAATCTCCGGTGTCGGAAGCGCCGACTCCGTGGGCTCACCGTTCTCCCAGACGTAAAACCCCTCACCGCTGGATGCGCCGGTCTGCCCGCTCGCGACGAGTTCCCGAAGTATCTCCGGGGGTTCGAACCGCTCGCCTGCATCCCGATGGAGATACTCGAAGGTCTCCAGACGTTCCCCGAGTCCGACTCTGTCGGCCCGTTCGAGTGGCCCCATCGGATGGTCGTACCCCAGTTCGAGGGTGGCATCGACAGCCTCGACGCCCGCTCGCCCGTCGGCGGCCAGTCGCATCGCCTCGGCTTCCAGTGCGAGTTCGAGACGCGTCGTAGCGACACCCGGCCCGTCGAGCACAGTCACCGGCGCGTGACCGAGGTCGTCGACGAACTGCGCCGCTCGCTCGCAGGTCTCCTGTGTCGTCTGTTCGGCGACGATGACTTCGACCAGCGAGGATTCGAGCGGGTCGCGAAACTGCAATCCGACGGCACGGTCTGGGTGGCGAAGCCCTGCCGCGGCCGCGGTGACCGAAACCTCAGTCGCCGTCGGCACGACGAGTGTCTCCCGGTCGATTGCATCCTCGATGTCAGCAAAGAGTTGCTGGAGCGTATCCGCGTCGCTGGTCGCAGTCTCGACGACCAGGTCTGCACCGCCGACTGCGGCGACAGCGTCTGTCGTCGCAGTCAGTCGATCGAGAAGTTCTTTGGCGTCGTCACCGGGGTCGGTGACACGGCGTCTGATGATATCGATACCGTCCATCGCAGCGTTGGCGTCGGCGGCCTGCAGTCGCACCTCGTGACCGGCGACCGCACACACCTCCGCAATCGCTCGGCCCAGGTCGGTTGCACCGAGCACAGCCACGTTCATGAAAATACTGCCGGCCCCCGGGAGATTAATGTTTGCCGTCAATCACCGAGTGCACCGACGTGACTCTCCACGCGCTGGAAGGCCAGTTGGCCGTTGAGCGCGATGAGACCGAGTCCCACCTTCGAGACGATGTCGATGTAGGCGACGACCAGCGCGGTCGTCTCCACGTCCATCAGCCCGAATGCGTTCTGTCCGGCCAGCCAGATGAGCGGGTAGACCAGCCACAGCACGATGAGGAACGCACGGAGTTTTCGGTACAGGGCGTCCGTACTCCCGCCCTTCTCGGCTGCAGCGGTCGCGAAGTCACTGTATGCGTAGTAGACGACGCCACCGAAGGCGACGACGCCACCGGCGTATAGCAACCACTTCAGTGGCGAGGCGACGATGGCGGCAGCCATCCCGAGGACGATAGTCAGCGCCTGGAGGCTGACCGCCCGCGCGATGACGCCCCTGGCCGCACCGGCAAACATCCCGAGGTAGAGGATGTGCAACGGCGTCGTCAACAGCCAGTCGACATACCGGGGGATGTACGCGACACTGCCGGTGGCAGTCCCGACAGCACCGAAGCCGAGACTCATCAGCGCATACGCGAAGACGGCGATGCCCGGCACCGCGATGAGGATGCTGTACCGTCGCCACAGCGACCGTGGCATCACGCGCAGTCCAGCGGCAAGTCCGAGTGTTCCGAATACCATCCCGACCGTTCCGAGCGTAAACCAGAGTTCTATCGTCGCCATTGTCAGTCATCCCCGCTCGCTGATGCACTCATTGTCTCGATGCTTCCGTCTGTGTCGACGCTCACGGAGAACCGTTCGAGAATGTCCTCAAGTTCCCGCGTGCGTTCACGCAGTTCCGTGGCAGACCCGGAGACCTCCGAGATGGAGTCGGTCTGGTCTTCGGCGGCATCTGCGACCACGTCTGCCTCAGTCGCCGTCTGTTCGCTGATGTCGGTCAGTTCGTCGATCATCTCCATGAGACGCTGTGAGGTGTGTGCCTGTTCCTCGGTCGCGTCGTCGATTTCCTGGATACCCACATCGACTTCCTCGGTGTACTCCACGATGGTTTCGAGCGCGTCGATTGCGGCCTCGACAGTCTGGACGGACTCGGTAATCCGGTCACTGGTGACCTCCATCGTGTCGACGGTCTCACCGGCCTGTTCCTGAATGCGCCCGATGCGGTTTTCGATGTCACCGGCCGCGTCTTTGGTCTCCTCTGCGAGATTCTTGATTTCGTCTGCGACGACCGCGAAGCCGTCACCGTCTGCATCGGCGTGTGCGGCCTCGATAGAGGCGTTCAGCGCCAGCATATTCGTCTGCTCGACGATATCGGTGATGAGATCGACGATATCGCTAATCTCTGCGAGGTCGTCGGCCAGCGCGTTGATTTCCTCGACAGTCTCGTCGGTTCGCTCGTCGATTGCATTCATCTCCTCGATGGTTTTCTCGGCGGCCTCACGGCCCTCCTCGCCGACCTCTGCGGCGGCCTGTGACGTACTCGCGACCTGCTGTGCCGAGGAAGCGACTTCCTCTGCGGTGGCAGAGAGGCTCTCCATCTCCGAGGCGGCATCCTGGAGGCGTTTGCTCTGCTCTGATGCACCATCGAAAATCTCGTCGATGGACTCTCTGACCTGCCTGCTCGCGTCGTCGACACGGGTTGCGTTTTCGTCGACTGCCTCCGTAGCCGCGAGCACTCGGCCTGCAAACGCCTGCATATTGGCGATTGTCTGTTCGAGCGAGGCCAGTGTGGTGTTTATCTCCTCACCGACCGAGGCCATCGCGTCGCTTTCACTGTCGGGGTCGACGCGCTGCGTCAGGTCGCCGTTGGCCGCATCGTCGAGGACGTGGCGGTACTCTGTTGCCTTCATTTCGAGGTGTTCAGTTATCTCTTGCATCACCTCGCTCTCCTCGACGGCTTCCTCGCGGGCTTTTTCGGCCTCCTCGCGTGCCGTTTCTGTCTCGCTAATCTTCTCTCTGAGAGAGGCGCGCATCTGGTCGAAGGAGTCGTACAGCGTACCGAACTCGTCGTTGCGTGTCGTCGAGAGGTCGACATCGAGGTCACCCTCGCTCATCGCCTGTGCCTTCGAGGAGATGCGACGGAGTGAGACGATGGTGTTCGTCCCGATGGTAACCCCGACCAGTCCCAGCGTGATGACGGCGAAGAAGATCAGTCCGATGAGGTCGGAGTTGATCTGACTGGCCAGCGCATAGGCGTTTTCCTTGTCTGCGCTGGTCATCACCGTCCAGCCAGTCTCGTTCATCTTCGTCATCCCACGCAGTTGCGTCTCCGTCGACTCGAAGTTGCTTTCCCCGCCCGAGAGCGTTCCCAGAGCGGCCGCGTCAGTATCTGCGGATTGGAGAATCTTGCTGGTGTTGGGGTGAGAGATGTACTGGTTGTCCTCGTTGACGACGACAGTGAACGAACTGTCGCGCTGGTCGGAAATCGACTGTGCGCGCTCGCGCAAGTCGACCATATACACGAGCACGTGGTTCTCGTTGCCGGGAACTGGAGAGATGACCGAAATAATGGGGTGATCGACCAGCGGGATGGTAAACGGCTTGGAAATGTAGGTGTCGTCGGTGCCCTCGAACGTCGGCAGATTCTGGGCGAAAGCCGCACCCTGTTCGGCAGGGCGAATCCCGACGAACTCCTCGCGTGAGCTCGCCTCGATGACGCCGGACGACGTATTCAGGTAATGCGCCCCGACGGCGTTGTTGGGCAAGGCTGCCCGGTCTGAAAGCGAGTCCAGATACGTATCGGCCGTCGCAACATCACCCCCGGACAGCGACGGATGGGCGGAGGTGCCACGGATACTACTCTGTGTGTTGCTCAACCACTCGTCTAGCTGTGTTGCCTGCGATTCGGAGAGCGACGTGAGGTCACTCTCGACGTCGTCAGTGAGTGTCGCAGACGCCTGCGTGCTGACGACGATGCCGAACGCGACCATCGCTAACACCGCCAGAACGAGTGCAGCACCAAGTCGGGTCGCATAACTCCCCCGGACGACATCCGGCAGGAGTGAACCGCTCTTGTTTGCCATCACAGGCTTTGAGGCAAGAGACCATATAAGAACACTCTCCGAGATTTCAACGATGATAATAAGAAACCGCAGGAGTGCGATGAGTTTCAGGTAACTACCCCCACTGGCAGACGACTGAAAATATACAAGCATGCCAATCACTACCAAAACAATGATAACTGCCTGTCGTCAACTCTAGATGAATACATCCATATGGGGTCGACCGGTTCCGACGTGAGAGACGACCCGTACACGGTCGTCGTGGAGTGTCTGGAGAACCCGGCGGCGAGTAAGTCACGACTCCCGCGACTCGTCGGAATGTTCGACAGAGACGAGCGGAAACGACGTCTGTGTGCGGCCTGGGGATGTTGTCTGCTTGCGTCGGAACTCGATGACGACAGTACAGTCGAATATCTGGTGCGACGGTTGAGCGACCGACTCTCCGAGGAGGACATCTCTCCCGAGTTGACGACGACACTCGATTATCTCTCGACTCGCTACCCAGAACAGGTCGAGACAGTACTCGACGAGATGAACGAAACGCGTGGTGAGTATGGTGACGTGCCGCTACCACGGCCGGGTAATTTCACACGGGCGAACTACTACAAACGGGATTACAGTCGAGACGGGGTCGGGCGAACGCGAATCGAAGGTGAAGGTTCCGGTGAGTCACGCAGAGTCCACGACCGTTCCCGCGAAACCCGACAGCAAGACGACCCCGACAGCGACTCCAGCGAGACAGAACCCGGCGAAGCGAGCGGTCAGACCGGCCCGATGGCAGAAGAGCGGACGGAGGTCACCTCGATTGCGATGAGAAGCCGCTTCGACCAACTGCACATTCTGGCGACACGCGAGCGCGGTCGGTTCGCCGACATTCACGACGCGCTGGTCGGCGTCGACGGTGAGGAGGTTGCTGTCGCATTGCGCCTGCTTCACGAACCGACCAGTCCGGCCGACCAGAGGGACTTCCGGCACCGCATCGAACGACGACTCTCGGAGTGGGAACGAGTCGCAAACATCGACAACGTCGTCTCCGTCCTCGAGTGGGGTATCGAACCCCGTCCCTGGCTGGCCGCAGCGTTCACCGGTGAAACACTGGCCGACCGCGAGCAGTTGCCGCCACCACAGGCACTGGCAGATGCGGTCGCGCTGGCCGGAGCGGTCTCTGGACTCCACAACCGCGGGGTCGTCCACGGCGGTCTGGACTGTCAGTCGGTCATCTACCCCGAGGATATCGTCGAGTCGTCGACGACCGCAGTGCCATTTCTCGACAACGTCGGGCTGATGGCCGCGTTTCGGTTTCACTTCCAGCCGTCGCTGCTCGTCGACCCGCGCTTTGCAGCCCCGGAGTACTTCGACAGCCAGTACGGCTCTATCGGGCCAAGCACCGACATCTACCACCTGGGTGCGGTCGTCTACTATCTGATTACCGGACAGCCACCGTTCGACGGGGAGTTCGAGACGGTTCGTTCGGGTGTCCTCGACGAGAAACCGCCAGCCCCAAGTACGATTGCTGAGTGGACTCCGGAGGCACTCGACGAAATCCTCTCCAAAGCGATGGCGAAACAGAAACTGACGCGTTACGAAACCGTCGAACACTTCGAACAGGAACTAGCGGCACTGACCGGAGAACAAGATGGTTGAATTCGGACTGGAACTGGTTGCAGGCAACGCGAACCTGACGTTTATCTTCTTCATCGGCCTCGCGATTCTGGCTGTTCTGGGGTTTCGCTTTGCCTACTACGCGTACAGAAATCGAGCAGAGACAGAAATAGAGATGCAGACACCGATCTGGACGCATCTTCTGTATCTTGGCGTGTTGGCGTCGCTGTACGGCACCTCAGGAATTCTCGAAATCGTCACGTCGCTCGAACTCCCTATCAAGAGTGTCTTCGTGCTGGCGACGGTACTGGTACTGGCCTTTTCGATACGGCAGATTCACTTTACGACGACGAGAGCCGACGGGGGTGTGACGCGTGCCAGTTCCGTCGAGCGGGTCGCTCGGGCAGTGTTCCTCGGAGCCGTCTTCGCACAGAGTGTCCTGTTGGTCGAATTTGGACTGTCCACCGTGACCGCAGCAGTCGGCGGCCTGAGTGCACTCGCCTATCTCGCGTACGGACTGGTGTTCTACCACGACCAGATGACCGTGGGTCGGTTGCAGGGAACGATGCTCGATTCACTGCTCCGGCACCTGCTGCCTGTGCTCGTCTTCGCCGCGGCTATCAGCATCGTCAATCTGGCGACTGCCGCCGGACTCGACCGGGTCATCGTACTTCACGTCCAGGTCGTGTTCATCATCATGACCGCCACAGTGCTGATGACGGCAACGATAAAACTCAGACAGAACCTCGCCAGTCTGTGAACCATCGCTTTGCCGTAGCGGCCAGTACACCGTCCTCAGCGGCCGCAGTAGCCGGGTGCATCCGCGATGAGTCCGTCGACGCCCGCTTCGGCGAGTCGCCGGGCCGTCTCCTGTGACCGCACCGTCCAGGCGTTGACCCGGAGGCCGGCGTCGTGTGCCGCAGCGACAAACTCGCGGTCACACACACTCTCGTGGGGGTGAATCGCCCGGCAGTCGAGTTGCCGTGCGCGGTCGAGAGCACTCTCCTGACAGAGAAGCGCACGCGGCAGGTCGCTCACGGCGGCGACTTCCGAGAGTGCTGTCGTCTCGAACGACGAGACGAGAACGTCCGAGTCAGTGTCGGCGACGACAGCACGTACTGTCTCAGCCAACCCGGTCTCTTTGAGTTCGATGTTGAGTAGACAATCCTCCGGCACAGTAGCGACGACGGCCGAAAGCGACGGAACACCAGCACCCGTCCCGAGTACGTCCAGCGACTGGAGTGTCGACAGCGACAGGTCGGCGACGCGGCCCGTTCCATCGGTGACGCGGTCGACTGTCTCGTCGTGGACGACGACGAGTTCACCGGTACCGCACCGGCGCACGTCGACTTCGACGGCGTCTGCACCGGCATCGACTGCGCGCTCGACGGCCGTGAGCGTGTTCTCGGGGTTCACCGCCGCAAACCCGCGGTGAGCGTGACAGCGCACAGCGCCTGTTCGCTCTCCGCCTGTAGAACTGTTGTGGAATCCCTGGACAGAACTATTGTCGTCGGCGACGGAACGACGGGTATGCAGGCTGTCAGATACCACGAACACGGCGACACGGACGTACTCGATATCGACACAGTAGACCGACCGACACCGGACGACGAGGAGGTACTCGTCGAAGTCAACGCAGCGGGAATCAATCCCGTCGATACGAAGTTCCGCGAAGGTGGGACGTTCGAACCCGACGGCCTTCCCTGGATTCCCGGCTCCGACGTTGCCGGTGTGGTCGCCGAGACGGGTGCGTCTGTGACTGCCTTCGAGGAGGGCGACCGTGTGTTCGCGACGGGACTGGGAATGACCCATCAGGGGACGTGCGCGGAGTACGTCGCTGTCCCGACGGAGTTGCTGGCACGCCTCCCCGAGGGCGTCGACGCGAAGACGGCCGCCGCGACAGCACTCGTCGGCGTGACTGCCTGGCAGACACTCGTCGAAGCCTGCGGACTCCGGCCGGCACAGCGGTGTCTCGTCCACGGCGGCAGCGGCGGTGTCGGTCACGTTGCCGTCCAGTTGGCCGCAAGCGTCGGTGCCAGCGTCACGACGACCGCCTCAACGGGGTACCACGACCGACTCCGCGACCTCGGTGCCGACGCCGTGTTCGACTATCGCCGCGACGACCTCGCCGATGCCGTCGAGGAGAGCGAACGACCGGACGTGATTCTCGACCACCGCTACGACGAGTACATCGGCTTCGACTCCCGCGTCGCGGCTGACAACGCCGACGTCGCCGTCATCGGCAATCAGTCACTCCAGGCGACACACGAGAACATTCCACGCTGTCGCGGCAAGGGACTCTCGATACATCACGTCAGCATGTTCAACACACCGGATATCCCGGCGGTACTCGACAGCCTGGCGACGCTCATGGACGCGGGCGACCTCGGTGCTCTCATCGCCCGTGAGTACACCCTCGACGACGTTGCCGAAGCGCACAGAGCCGTCGTCGAGGACAGTTACTTCGGCAAACTGGTCGTCGTCCCCTGAGACGAGACAGCCAGGCAAACTGCCACCAGTCTATACCCTGACCGTCGTACTCGCCGGCAGTTTTTATGTGCTCGACCGCGTTTGAGACTCTATGTCAGTCTCGTTCGATTTCAGTGACAGAGTCGTACTCGTCACGGGCGTCGGTGGTGCACTCGGAAGCGCGGTGGCAGAGCGGTTTCTGGATGCCGGTGCGACCGTCTGTGGGGCCGACGTGGTCGAACAGGACAGCGAGGACTTCCTGTTGGCCGACCCCGACCGCATCGATTTCTACCAGGGCGATTTCACCGACGAGTCCGAGGTTGCCGACACAGTCGAGGCAATCGTCGAGAAACACGGAGGCATCGACGCGCTGGCGAACATCGCCGGGACGTGGCGCGGCGGGACGCCGATTCACGAGACGGAAGCCGGAACGTTCGACTTTCTGTTCGATGTCAATCTCAAGACGATGTTTCTGGCGACCAAACACGCGATACCGCATCTCCGGGAGAACAACGGCGCGGTCGTCAGCGTCTCGGCACGCTCCTCGCTGGAGGGAGGCTCCGGTGACGGTATCTACCGTGCAACGAAAGCAGGCATCCGACTGCTAACAGAGACCGTCGCCGAGGAAAATCTCGGCACCGTCCGGGCAAACGCAATCATGCCGAGTGTCATCAACACGCCGATGAACCGGGAGATGATGCCCGACGCAGACCACGACGAATGGGTCGAACCCGCCGACATCGCCGAGGTAATTCTGTTCCTGTGCTCGGATGGAGCGAGCGTCACGAGCGGTGCTGCTGTGCCAGTCTACGGCGAAGCCTAGGCGGTCTCGTGAATTCGTGGGGCATATAACGACCCACCAGAGACCCACGGGTACATGACCGAACGAGCGACCTGGGCAACACGCCTCGGGTTTTTGATTGCGGCTATCGGGAGCGCAGTCGGGTTGGGGAACATCTGGCAGTTTCCGTTCAAGACAGCGGCAAACGGGGGCGCCGTCTTCCTCATCGTGTACTTGATTGCCGTCGTGGGAATCGGACTCCCGGCACTGCTCGCAGAGTTCGTCATCGGACGAAAAACCAGAACGAACGCCGTCGACGCCTTCGAAAAACTCGGACATTCGAAACTCCGGTTCATCGGTGCATTCGGCGCGTTCATCGGGTTCTGGATTGTCTCCTACTACAGCGTCGTCGGGGGCTGGGTCGGGCGGTACCTCATCGGCAGCCTTCAGGGCGCGTACTTCGCCGCGCCACAGGAGTACTTCGCTTCGATTGCCGCTGGCCCGGACGCAGTACTGTTCCACGGGCTGTTCATGGCCGTGACCGTCGGGGTGGTTGCGATGGGCGTCAACAGCGGTATCGAGCGTGCGACGAAAGTGATGGTTCCCAGCATCGTCGTGCTGATGGTCGCGCTGGCTGGCTGGGCGGCAACCCGTCCCGGCGCGATGGCAGGGTACGAGTACTTCTTCAATCCTGATTTCAGTTCACTCGCAGCGAACGCTGGCGACATCGTTCCCTTCGCCGTCGGGCAGGCCTTTTTCACGCTCTCGCTGGGCATGGCCATCATGATTACGTACTCCTCGTATGTCGGTGGCGACACCAGCCTGCCCGTCGACGGCGGTGTTATCGTCGTCATGAATACGCTTATCGGCGTCCTCGCGGGTCTGGTCGTCTTCCCGGTACTGTTTGCGAACAACGTCAACCCGGCCACCAACGGCCCGAACGCCATCTTCATCGCGATGGCAAACGCCTTCAGTCAGGTGCCAGGGGGACGGTTCCTCGGCGCGCTCTTTTTCGGGGTCGTCCTCATCGCCGCACTCTCCTCGGCGATTAGTCTGCTGGAAGTCGTGGTCTCCTACACTACAGACCATGCCAGCAGTTCGCGGCCGCGAGTCGCCGTTCTCACCGGCTCAGTTCTCTTCGTGCTGGGACTGCCGTCGGCCTGGGATACGGCCTGGCTGGACTGGTTCGATACGCTGGCGTACAAACTGTTCCTGCCGGTGTCGGTGCTCCTGCTGGTCGTGTTCGTCGGCTGGATAATGGGCGACGGAGCCATCGAGCAACTGCTCGACGGCAGCAACACCCCGTGGCTCGGCCCGGTGTGGCTCTGGACGCTGCGAACCGTCGTCATCATCGCAGTGCTCGCCACGCTTGCCCTGGGACTCCAAACGCTGTTCATCGGTGGCGAAATCGTCCCGCCAATATGAGCCAGTCGCGTCGCCTGTGAGACGTACATGGTTATCCATGACATTCGATTATCGTCGTAGGGCGAGCGCAAACTGGACACGAACACCCGCCAGTTCAGGACAGAGGCAGCGACTATCATAGGCGTCCGAGGGTCGCTGGAGCAAAACAGGGAGTAGAACGACCTCAACGGCCGTAGTTCGACACTTGACGAACACTGATTATTGGATTGCGGAATCCTTTTCCCGTGTCTGGTTGATTTCACTGGCAATGACCCACAGGAGGTACCTAATATGACGATGGAGGAACGTATCGAGGAGTTGCGCGAACTCCGCGAAGAAGCCGCAAAGGGTGGCGGTGAGGAGCGAATCGAGAAGCAACACGAGAAAGGGAAGATGACGGCACGCGAGCGCATCGAGTACTTTCTCGACGACGGCACCTTCACCGAGTTCGACCAGTTTCGCACCCACCGAACCCACAACTTCGAGATGGAGGAAAAGCAGTACAAGGGTGACGGGGTTGTCACGGGCTACG
>CAZFOF010000025.1:0-15380 GCA_964520265.1 uncultured Halobacteriales archaeon
ATCGGCGGCGGTCTCGCTGGGCTCACCAGCGCGCTGTCGGCCGCCCGCGCGGGCGCTGATACGCGTCTCGTCTCGTACAAACAGAGTACGCTCCGGAATGCCTCCGGGCTGGTGGACATTCTCGGTTACACCCACACCGGCGAGGGACCGCTGACAGACCCCTACGAGGCGATTCCGGAACTGCCGACCGAACACCCGTACAGAACCGTCGGTGTCGACACCATCTCCGAGGCGATGGCGCTGTTCGACGACGTTGCGCCGGATTATCGCGGCGGGCACACGGAGACGAACGCGCTGTTGCCGACCCACGGTGGCACGCTCAAACCGACGGCTCGCTACCCGGCAGGAGCCAGTAGTGGCCTCGCGAGCGACACCAGACCGGTTCTTCTGGTCGGCTTCGAGGCGATGGTCGATTTTGACGCCCCACACATCGCGGCACATCTCGCTGCCGCCGATGTTCCCTTCGACGTTCGCGGCGTCACGATTCAGTTCCCGGGCGACCTGAGAGACGAAGCGAAGGTGACACGCTACGCGAAGATGCTGGATACGGACAGCGACGTCGCCGTCCGGGGGCGCACGCTCCCGGTGCGGACGGCGCTTGCCCAGCGGGTGAACACCGAACTCGAGGGCGAGACCCGCGTCGGCTTCCCTGCCGTCCTCGGTGACGACGACGCAACGGGTGTTCGCGAGGAACTGAGCGAGCGACTCGGTGCCGAGGTGTTCGAAGTCCCGATGGGCCCACCGTCGTTGCCGGGGCTACGTCTCGAAGATGCGCTGTTTGCGGCACTCGACGAGGCCGGTGCGAGCATCGAGACGGGTAACCCTGTCGTCGACTACGACGGCGACGGGCACGTCGAACAGGTCTACATCGAGAAAAACGGGGCGCGAATCCCCAACAGCGCAGACCAGTACGTCCTCGCAACCGGCGGACTGGTCGGAAAGGGCGTCGAGTCCGACCGCGGCGGTGTCTACGAACCAATCTTCGACTGTCACGTTCCACACGCTGACGACCGCTACGACTGGTTCGAGACAGACGCCTTTGGCGACCACTCCTTTGCCAGATTCGGGGTTCGCACTGACGACGACCTTCGACCGACGACCGCTGATGGAACAGTCGAGTTCGAGAACCTGCGCGCGGCGGGTTCAGTACTCGGGGGATACGACTTCGCAGCAGAGAAATCGGGGAGCGGCGTCTCGATTGCGACAGGCTATGCAGCAGGCCACGCCGCGGCCGTGGAGGCACGATGAGCGACGCTGAAGATACATCACAGTTCGACCCAGTAGCACCGAACACGGGCGAGGAGTTCGAGCCCGTCGACGTCTTCCCAGACAGCACCGACTTCGATTTGCGTCCCGGCGCGGACTCGTGTTATAAGTGTTCGACCTGTGATACGAACTGTCCGGTCGCAGAGGTCGACGACGACTTCCCCGGGCCGAAGTTCCAGGGGCCCGAACAGTGGCGTCTCAAACAGTCCGACGAGGACTACGAAGTCGACGACTCCGTGATGGACTGCTCGAACTGTATGCGGTGTGATAACGCCTGTCCTTCGGGTGTGCCGTTGTCGCAGATGCACAACACCGCACGCGGGGAGTACGTGAGCAACCAACTGTCCAGAACCTCACTGGAGTACTGGCGCAACCGGATGCTCGCCAACTATCGGGCGACGGCGTGGTTCGCCAGCAAGGTGCCGAAGCTGGCCAACTTCGCGATGAACTTCGGTCCGGCACGGTGGGTACTCGAAAAGACGATGGGTGTGACGAGCGAGCGAGAGTTTCCCGCCTTTGCGAGTGAGACGTTCCGCGAGTGGTGGGACGCCCGCGGTGCAGCGGGCACCTCCCGCGAGCGAGCGCGAGCGAGCAGAGACCGCCGCGGCGACCCGGCCGACGCAGACAAGAAAGTGGCCTACTTCCATGGCTGTTAATCCAACTACAACACGCCTGAAGTCGGCAAGGCAATGGTTCGTGTCTTCGAGTACTTCGGCTACGAGGTCGTCGTGCCCGACCAGAAATGCTCCGGCACGCCGATGTTCGCCAACGGGATGCTCGCCGACGCCCGTCGACACGCCGAGGTCAACGTCTCTTCGTTTGCCGACCTCGTCGACGAGGGCTACGACGCCATCGCCTCCTGTACCTCCTGTTCGATGGCACTGCGACAGGAGTACCCCGAACTGTTCGATATCGACGGCATCGAAGAGGTTGCCTCACACACCTTCGAATCCGTCGAGTACCTCCGCATTCACGAAGACCTGCGCGGGGAGATTCGTGAGGCAGAGATCGATGGAGAACTCGCAGACGAGTTCGCCTATCACGCACCCTGTCACGCCCGTAATCAGGGTCTCGAACACCAGGCTGTGGAGGTCTTTCGCGAACTCGACGGCGTCGGCGTCGAAGACGTCGGCGATTCCTGTTCTGGCATCTCGGGTACTTACGGCTGGAAAGAAGAGAAATACGAGAAGTCGATGGAAATCGGCGACGACATGTTCGACCACATGGAAGACGCAGAGGGCGACACCGGGATGACCGAGTGTCCAACCTGTGCGATGCAGATGGAACACGGCACGGGCTACGAGATTCGCCATCCCCTGGAGTTGCTCGAAGCGGCACTCGTCGAGTGAGTGTTAGTCGAGTGCCGAGAGACACTCCATCGCGTAGGCGGTGCGAAGCATGGCAGCGGCGTTGCCACGAGCAAAGCGGAGGTCGTCGGTGCTGGTGACGTGGTCGAGGACATCGGGTGAGGAATGCTCGGGGGCAGCGGAGATACCAGCCTCGTTGTTTTCGACCCAGCGCATGACGCGCAGGTCGCTCTTTGAGTCGCCCATGACGAGTGCGAACGGGTCGTCGATTCCCAGTACGTCGAGTGCGGCCTCGACACCGGCGACTTTGTTGAGTTCCAGTGACCCCACCTCTGCCGCGTCTGCCTCGTAATACGCCACGTCTATTCGCTCGAACCGCGAGGTCATCGCGTCCGGAACGTCTTCGAGTGCGACAGTCGGAGTCTCTCCGGTCGCGTCCAGTACGTCTGCGATTTCTGGATCTTGCTCGCTGTAGTAGGCGCGGGCGAGTCCCTGCGTGTCGGGTTCGATATCGACGACGTTCGAGACGCTGTCTTCGAGGAGGTCGAGGAGGTAGACGAGGCCGTCGTCGATGACGTCGTGAGCGGCCTGGCTTGCGGTCTCGAAGTTCGGTTTGAGGGTGACGTTGAACTCGTTACCCTGGAGGTGACAGCCTCGCCGGAGGTCGTCTGGCGCTTCCGACAGGACGCGCGTTCGAACCTGGCTGAAGATGTCCTGTATCTCGTCGTCGAGATGTTCGTAGAGGAGCTGTTTGGTGTCGGCACCGTGACCGGGCGTAAATACGCCGGTACCGGCTTCGTAGACGACGCTCAGGTCTCCGGAGTGTACCATCTCGCTTCCCAGCCCCTGGATAAGAAATCCTTTGACATTTTCGAGGGTCTGTCCGGTACAGACCACGATGGGAATTTCGGCACGGTAAAACCGTGTGAGGAGGTGGAGTGTTTCGCGCGGAATCTCGTTGTCAGTGTTGCCCGCAGAGCGAAGCGTCTCGTCGACATCCAGGACGAGGACGTTCAGACCGCGGCCGTACTTGGAGTGCAAATCAAGTGCAGTAAAGGCTTCTTCGCGTGTCGCCAGCGCTGCGACTTCGGCGAAGGTCTCACCGACTGTCGGGAATGCCTTTCTGATGTTGGCCTTCCGTTCGTCGAGTTCCTCGCTTGCGTCTTCCCACTGTTCCAGGGCGACCCGCGAGTCGACAGGTGGAAACAAGTCGACGAACTCCTGATATTCTTGGAGCGTCTCCGTCTCGAAGTCGTCGTAGAGCCGATACAGCAAATCGTACCGTTCCATACGTTACCCACGGTATCGAGTTATATAGTGGCTGTGTACCAAATCACATACTGCCCACGTAGGAATGTGAAATTTGCCAACTGGGATGGGTTAATACCATGCTGGGTGTTATCTATGCCTGCACCTCTATAATGCCGGAACCCGATAACAGCATATGAAAAACATCGACGGTCTCATCGAGAGTGCGAGACAACTCTCCGAGCGTGGGTTCGCTATGGGCGAAATCGCCGACGAACTCAACGTCTCTCGGGAGACGGCGACGTGGCTCGTCGAGCGAAGCAGCGAGACACCGACAGCGACCACCGAACAGACTGGCGGCCCACACGACATCCACGTCGACTGGAGCGCGCTGGGTCGTGACTCGGCCCGACTGACATACACTGGCAAGGCGATGGCCGACCTCCTCTCGAAACAGGGCGAATCTGTCGACCTGACGGTCGGTATCGAGAAAGCCGGCGCACCACTGGCGACTGTTGTCGCCCGGGAACTGGACACAGATATCGCCGCATATTCGCCCCGGAAACACCACTGGGAGGAAGGCGATATCGAGGAACTCAAAGGGACATTCTCCCAGAACTTCGCCGATATCCGCGATAGGGAGTGCTACGTCGTCGACGACACCATCACGAGCGGGACGACGATGCGCGAAACGATAAACGGCATCACCGAACGCGGCGGGAATCCGGTCGCCTGTGTCGTCCTGGTTGACAAACACGGTATCGAAGACATCGAGGGCGTCCCTGTCTACTCGCTCATCCAGGCCATCCGCGTCGGCAACTCCGAGTGACCAAACGTATCTTTCACGATAATTTACTACTCAATAACGAGTAAATACTACCTCTAAGCACCACCTTTTACCATCTACTCTCCAGAGTAGTGGTATGACATTACATACACGGGACGTCGAGCAAGACGTCCGTGAGTTGAGTACGCTCCTCGGAGAGGTACTGGCAGACCAGACCTCTGCTGAGGCGCTTGAGACAGTCGAGCGGGTACGTACCGGCGGAATCGATTACCGGCGGAGCGAGGATGCGTCTCGCGACGTGTTGTGGTCAGCGCTCTCGGGTCTCGATGCGGAGACACGTGAGGTCGTCGCGCGTGCCTTTACGACCTACTTCGAGTTGACGAACCTCGCGGAGGAACGCGAACGCGTCAGGGTCGTTCGAGAGGGAACAGAGGACGGGACACTGGCAAACAGCCTGACATCGACCGTCGAGCGCCTCGCGGAAATGGATGCAGACCCCGAGACAGTCGAGCAGGTACTCTCGGATGTCCTCATCGAGCCGACGTTCACGGCCCATCCGACGGAAGCCCGCCGGAAGACGGTCAAGGCGAAACTTCGTTCGGTTGCCCACACCATCGAAGACCTGGACGAACAGCGTCTCACCGAGCGCGAACGAGAGAAGCTACACCGCGGGCTGGAAGCCGACCTGACGAGCCTCTGGCGGACACCTCAGATACGCGACCGCCGACCGGAAGTAACAGACGAGGCGCTCAACATCCAGTGGTACCTGGAGAACGTCCTTTTCGACGTGACCGGCGATGTCTACGACGAACTGGAGCGTGCTCTCGCCAAACACTATCCCAGTGTATCCGTTCCAAAACTGTTCGAATTTCGCTCGTGGGCAGGTAGTGACAGGGATGGAAACCCCTACGTCACTCCCGAGGTCACCACCCAGACACTCGAACGCCAGCGGGAAGTCGTCCTCTCGAAATACCGGACAGAGTTCAAGGAACTCTCCGGTGTGCTGAGCCAGCATAGCCGCGACTTCGAGGCAAACGACCAGTTCAACGACCGCCTCGCCGCCGACAAGGAACGGCTCCCCGGGGTCGCAAGCGAGGTCGAAGAACGCTATCCGAACGAACCCTACCGACAGAAACTGAAGTTGATGCGCGAGCGCGTCGAACGCGTCGGCGGCGTGCGTCAGGGTGGCTACACGGACGCCGACGAACTTCTCACGGACGTGGAGGCGATTGCCGAGAGCCTCCGGGCCGATGATGCTGGCGTTATCGCGGCGGATGCCGTCGACCCGCTGGTTCGGAAAGTCGACACCTTCGGGTTCAGTCTCGCGAGTCTCGACTTGCGCGACCACCAGAAGAACCACACGGAGACTGTCTCGGCCGTCTTCGACTCCGTCGGCGTCGATTACGAGACTATGAGCGAAGAAGAACGCGTCGACGTACTCACCGATGCGATACTCCAGTCCGAGGAAGTCTTCGACGTGAGCAACCACGATGCCCACGAGGGAACCGTCGAGCGGGTACTCCGGCGCTTCGACGAACTCGCCAACTGGCAACGGGAGTACGGCGTCGACGCTATCGATACCTACTGTATCAGCATGACAGAGGAGCCAAGCCACGTCCTCGAAGTGCTGTTCCTCGCAGACCAGGCCGGTGTCGTCGACCTGCCGGGCTACTGTGGACTGGACGTGGTGCCGCTGTTAGAGACTGAGTCTGCGCTCTCCGGTGCGCGTCGCATTATGGGGACGCTGTTCGAAAACGAGGCGTACGCGGCCGCGCTCGAGGCCAGAGAGAACGTCCAGGAAATCATGCTCGGGTACTCCGACTCGAACAAGGAAAACGGCTTTCTGGCAGCCAACTGGTCGCTCCATCGCAACCAGAAGCGCTTGGCGGGGATTACAGAGGATTACGGCGTCGACTTGCGTCTGTTCCACGGTCGGGGTGGCTCCATCTCCCGTGGCGGCGGATCGATGAACGAGGCACTGCTCGCGTTGCCGACGGAGACGGTGACGGGACAGGTCAAATTCACCGAGCAGGGCGAAGCCATCGCCGAGAAGTACGCCAACCCCGTCATCGCCGAGCGGAACTTCGAACAGATGCTCGACGCCCAGATTCGCGCGCGCTACCGGGCGCTGACGGACAGCTACGAAGGCGCTCCCGAAGACTGGCACGGCCCAATGTCGACTGCTACCGATGCCGCACGGGATGCCTACCGCGACCTGCTCGACACTGACGGATTCGTGCGTTATTTCGAGCAGGCGACACCGATTACGGTTATCGAGGACTTGAACCTCGGCTCCCGACCGGCCTCGCGGTCGGGTGAGCGCACCGTCGAAGACCTCCGGGCGATTCCGTGGGTGTTCTCCTGGACACAGGCCCGGTGTATTCTGCCCGGCTGGTACGGACTGGGCACCGGACTGCAGGCGATTCTCGACGAGCCGGAACACGGTGGCAAACTCGAGAGCGACGACATCGAACAACTCCAGCAGTTCTACCAGGAGTGGCCCTTCTTCCGGGCGATGATCGACAACGCCTCGCTGTCGCTTGCACGTACCGACCTCGAAATTGCGAGTGAGTACGCTGCACTCGCAGAGGACGACCTCGAGGGCTTTTTCACCCGTATCAGCGAGGAGTACGACCGGTGTGTCGACCTCGTGCTGGCGATTACACAGCGCGAACAACTGCCGCCGCGTGAGTGGATTAACGAGAACCTTCGGCGACGGAACCCCTACGTCGACCCGCTGAACCTGCTTCAGGTCAGTCTCCTCGACCGTGGCGACCTCTCCGAGACCGAGGAGCGCGCCCTTCGTCTGACGGTCAAAGGCATCGCTGCCGGGATGAAATCCACCGGATAGCAGCCATCACGGCACCCCTTGCCGGTACTATTTTACGTTGGCTGAACGACTGGTAACATATGGCACACGTACCAGAAGATGTGACACAGTACGTCTGTGAGAGCTGTCAGGTCACTCACGCCGGGACACCGGTTCACCAGGCCGCGGGCGAGCACTCGTTCGAACCGCCGGAATCCTGTGGTTGCTGTGACGCATCGACGTTTATCGAGATGCAGGACTGGATTCATCACCACGATTGAATGTCGAGTGGGTGAGCGCCGCCGGTTTCAAGATACTCCGGCGTGACACAGATGTATGCGCATTGCACTCATTGCACACGACGACAAGAAATCGGAACTCATCGACTGGGCAACAGCGCACGAATCGACACTCGCGGCACAGGAACTCATCGCCACGGGAACGACCGGTGGTCGACTCAACGACGAAACGGGGTTGTCGGTGACACTGATGGAGTCGGGCCCGCTCGGTGGCGACATGGTCATCGGCTCGGATGTCGTGACGGGAGATTGTGACGCGATTTTCTTCTTCCGCGACCCGATGACTGCACAGCCCCACGAACCAGATATCTCTGCGTTGTTGCGTATCTGTGACGTCCACGATATCCCGCTCGCCACGAACCGCGCGAGTGCAACGGCGGTGCTCGTGGGACTAACCGAAACCTGACGGAGTCAGCGCGCTTCGACGTCGGATTCGTACACCACGCCGCGGTCACCGTCGACGGTTACGACCGTCCCGTCCGCGATGGTTTCCTCGATATCCCGAACCATCGGGATGTTCAGTTCACGCGCAACCACCGCTGGATAACTGGTCGTTCCGTGGTGGGCAGAGATGATGCCGCTGACCGAGGAGACGTCACCGACGAACTCACCGTCGAAATTCTCGGGCAGTGCGACGATTGCACCGTCAGGACAGTCCGACAGATCGCCGTCAGAGGAGACGAACACGGGGCCGGCGGCGCGGCCGCTACAGACACCCCGGCCGCTGGCGAGAATCTCCGCTGCCAGATGTACTTTCATCGTGTTCGTCGTGTTCGCACCTTCCAGTTCCGTCATCATCCCGGCCAGGACGACGACGGTGTCGCCGCTCTGGGTGATACCGGCATCGATGGCTTCTGTCGCGGACTGCTCGATGAGTTCGGCAGCCCCACCGTCCGGGGAAGGTTGATGACGTGGTGTGACTCCCCACAGAAGTGCGAGCCGTCGGCGTACCTGTTTGTTCGGCGTCACCGCGACGACGGGGACGGCGGGACGGTACTTCGCAACTTTGTGTGCGGTGTATCCCGACTCGGTGACCGTGACGATTGCTTCTGCCTCGACGTCTCGTGCGAGATATCGCGCCGAGCGCGCGATGGCGTCCGTCCGGGGTTCGCCGGCCGGTGGGACACGGTGTTCGGTTGACTCGGCGTACTCCCCGCTTGTCTCGACATCCTCGATGATGCGAGACATCGTCTCGACGACGCGGGTGGGGTGGTCACCGACAGCCGTCTCACCGGAGAGCATCACCGCGTCGGTGCCGTCGAGGACGGCGTTGGCAACGTCTGAGGTTTCTGCACGCGTCGGACGGCGAGAGTGTATCATCGAGTCGAGCATCTCTGTCGCGGTGATAACGGGAATACTCGCGTCTCTGGCCTTTCGGATGATGCGTTTCTGGATGAGCGGCACCTTCTCCAGCGGACACTCGACACCGAGGTCACCGCGCGCGACCATCACACCGTCGGCCGCAGAGAGGATGCCATCGAGATTCTCGACGGCTTCCGCACGCTCGATTTTGGCGATGACGGGAATGTCTGCGTCGAAGGATTCGAGAACGGTGTTCACCGCGTAGACGTCCGCTGCGGAACCGACGAAACTGGCTGCGACGTAATCCACGCCAGCCTCGGCGGCCAGTTCGAGTTCTGCTCTGTCGCTTTCGTTGACGACCTCTAATCCGAGGTCGACACCGGGGACGTTGACGCCTTTGCGTCCCGCCAGTTCGCCGCCGGAGTCGACGTTGACGACGACAGACTCACCCTCGACGCGCTCGACGGTGGTCTCGATACGGCCATCGTCGAGCAACACGCGGTCGCCGGGTTCGACGGCAGCCAGCGTCGTCGAGAGTCCGATGACCTCGTCGTCGACCGTCTCACCCTCGACCAACGTCCGGACACTGCCAGTCGGGATGTCGACTGGGTCAGACAGTGGCGCGGTTCGTATCTCCGGGCCAGGCACGTCCAGCATCGTCGCGACGGGCTTTCCGGTCTCCTCGCCGACGGCGTTGATGCGGTCGATGAGCGTCTTGCGGTGGTCGAGCGAACCGTGGCTAGCGTTGAGTCGTGCGACCGACATCCCCGCCTCGACGAGACCTTCGATGGTCTCGCGACTGTCGGAGGCGGGGCCGAGTGTACAGACGATTTTGGCTCGGCGCATCACAGGATGATACTCTTGCGGTCGACGAAGGCCTCGATTGTGTAGCCGATACCCTCACGACCGATGCCGGAGTCTTTCATCCCGCCGAACGGGATGTCTCCGAGGCCGTGACTCGGTGCGCCGTTGATGCGGACGCCACCGGCTTCGAGTCGGTCTGCCATCCGCATCGCGCGGTCGTAGTCGGCCGTGAACACGGAGGCGTCGAGACCGAGGTCGCCACCGTTGGCAATCGACAGTGCCTCCTCCTCGCCGTCGAAGGTCGTCACCGCGACGACCGGCCCGAACTGCTCTTCGTGGACGATGCGGGCGTCCTGTGGTACGTCGGCCAGCAACGTCGGTTCGACGACTCGCCCGTCGCGTTCACCGCCGCGAACCAGCGTCGCTCCCTTGTCGAGGGCGTCCTCGATGAGTTCCATCACCCAGTCGGCCTGGGATTCGGAGATGAGCGGCCCGAGTGCGGTATCCTCGTCAAAGAGGTCGCCGGGCCCCCAGCCTTCCATTCTCTCGTCGACCTGGTCGACGATGTCGTCGTGTACCTCCTCGTGTGCGAGCACACGCGAGACGGCGGAACAGCGCTGTCCGGCATATTTCAGCGACCCCTTGGTTGCGGCCTCTGCGGCCGCATCGATATCGGCATCCGGGAAGACGACAGCGGGGGCGTTTCCGCCCAGTTCCATGTGTAGTTCGACCATCCCGCTGACGGACGCGACGTGTTTGCCGGCACCGGTCGAGCCAGTCATCGCGATTGCATCGAGTCGGTCGTCGCCCGAGAGCACGTCACCGATTTCGCTGGCGCGCCCGGGGACGAATCCGAATGCACCTTCGGGGAGGTCAGGGGCAGCGTCGACGATAATCTCTGCGAGCATGGCACCGCTGACCGGCGTTTTCGTCGCTGGCTTCAGGATGACCGCATTCCCGGCCGCAAGCGCTGGTGCGACCTGCAGCGCTGTCGTCGACAGGGGGTAGTTGTACGGCGTGATACAGAGAACGGTGCCGACTGGTTCGTTGCGGACGATTGCGCGCCAGCCCTCGTGACCGTCGGTCGTTCCCTCGATGTACTCGCCTTCGAGCGAACGGGCTTCCTCGGCTGCGCGTCGGAACCGCTCTGCTGCGGCGTCGACCTCGCTGCGTGCGCTGCTGATTGGCTTGCCTGCTTCGCGGACGATTACCTCTACGAGTTCCTCCTTCCGATTTTGAATGCCCTCGGCGATTGCGGTGGCCCAGTTTGCGCGCTGGACGACTGTCGTCTCGCGCATGGCACTCTCGGCAGCGGCGGCGGCCGCAAGTGCCTCCTCTGCGTCTGCTGGTGTCGCCGCTGCGACGCTTGCGAACGTACCGCCGTCTGCCAGGTCTGTTACCTCGATGTGTTCCTGTGCCGCCGTCCAACGCCCCTCGATGTAGAGTTCGTCGTGGTCAAATGTGGGTTTCACGGCCATACTGACCAATGAACGCGCTAGTACAAAAAATTTACTCAGCATAGAATTAACTTCTTTGCGAGCCGTGAATCCACACTCACATCTCCAGAACCGTCTGTGGGGACTCGGCAAACAACACAGGAGTATAAATTCCTTTGAAGGTAGAAATTGGGTGTGGGCGTTGTCCGTGGACGCAGCCGTGAATTCGTTTGAGTGTCTCCCCGGTTTCGTGTCACTTGCCCGGGTTTCGGCGTATGAAAACGGGGCGCGTCTCCTTCGTCTCTCTTGCTGCTGGCGACCACTTCGTACTCCCGGCTATACGTACGTGAATAGATTTGGCACAACGGGGTGCCAAAATCGTTCACGAAGTTACAGCCAACAGTATCAGGAGTCGATACCTGGAGGTTCCTCGCGGTCGATAGCGACTTCGTAGGCCTCGATATCTTCGAGTGCTGCTGCCTGGCCGCCGATGTCGACTGTCTCGCCGCCGACATCGAGCGTGATGGCTGCCCGCTGGCGGTTCGCACTGACGGCGATGTCGACGACTTCTCCCTCGACCGTCAGGTATTCGCCGGATTCGACATCTCTCCCGCGGACGGACGCGTAGACGGTGTCGTCGCTGTTTTCGATGTCTCGTACGCAGCGGCGAATTGTCGCGTACCGTCGCGGGTAGGGGCGCTCGACGTAGCTCTCGGCAAGCGTCATTGCGGAGGGCCAGACGACGGTGTTCAGAAAGCCCAACACGAGAAAGCCCAGTTCAGACCGGTTGAAGATGACGCCGTAGTCGTCGCCGCCGCTTTCGAGTGCCGTGCGTGTCGTGTACACGGAGTAGGTGCCGTCGGCGACGGCCACCATCGGCGTCGTCACGCCGCGACGAGCGCGAACCACTGTTGCGACGCGCGTGTAGTCGACTGTCTTCGGGTCGGGGACGGCATCTGTCGGAGACAACAGGAGTTCGATGGTGACTCCCTCTTCGTGTTTGGCCGCGAGGTCGTCTTCGAATCTCGTGAGCAAATCCGGCGTCAGCGACAGGACGAGTTCGTACTCTGCCTGTGCGATGACGTCTCCGATATAGCGGAGAATGGTCTGTCGGGACGTGACGAGCGAGACAGCCTCAGCGTCGCGGGATGGAGCGGTATACTGGTGTTCCAGCGCCTCGACGAGGTCGTCCAGCGTCGTCCGCACCTGCTCGAAGGCCTCGTCGGGTTCGATTGCCAGTACTTCCAGCGGCCGCGAATCCCGGAGTTCGACGAAGCCGTTGTCGGCGAGACCACGAACGGTATCGTAGACTCTCGGTTGCGGGATGTCGGTCTTTTCGGCAATCTCGGAGGCCGTGAGTTTGCCGTGTCGGAGGACGGCGAGATACGCCTCGATTTCGTACTCACCGAAGTCGAAGCGCTCGCCGAGCAGCGAGAGGTTCCCCGATAACTCCTCGTTGGTCATATCAGCAACTCAGACTGATGCCCTAAAGAGTCTGTCTTTGCCCGCACAATTACGACGAGTCGAATGTTACGGCGGTTTTGATGCTCGTCGTGCTGTCGTCGAACGCTGTGAGAAAGTCGTCGACGGGTGCGACAGTCGTCACCAGGTCGTCGAGGAACCACCCGGGCAAGTTGTCGAGCGTCTCGAGTGCCGCCCGGAAGTGACGCGGCCCCGAGTTGACGCTCCCGACGAGTGCCTTGTTCTCCATGACGAGTGCTTTGTGCAGACGCCCGCCGTCGACTTCGAACTGCCACGGTTCGGGCACCCCGAGCAGTGCCGCGACGCCGTTTGGAGCCAGTGCATCGATGCTCTCGAAGGCGTGTTTCGCGTAGCCGGTCGCTTCGTAGACGATGTCTGCCGGTTCGTGGACGTCGGGAATCTCCCCGACGGGAGTCTCACGGGAGTCGACGTAGATTGCGTCCAGTGCCTCGACGAGTTCGACGGTCGGGTCGGAACGGTCGCGGCGGCCCAGACAGTAGACGTCGAAGCGGTCGACGAGCATCGCGACGGTGAGCAGTCCGAGCGACCCGTTGCCGAGGACGAGTGCAGTCGACGGGTTCCAGTCGAACGACGACCGCGAGGCAAACGCCAGTTCGAGCGCTTTCTCTGTGATACTGACCGGTTCCACGAGAAAGCCCCACTCAGCCAGGTCGGCAGGAACGGAGACGAGATACTCCTCGGGACTCGTGAAGTATTCGCTCATGAATCCGTGTGCTCCGTCGATACCACGCTCGACGGTCTTTTCTGGCGGTGCCATATCCGCCTCACCGCGCTCGAAGTACTCGTTGGGCCCGTCGGCGGGCGGTCGACGGACGGTCGGGACGACGACATCACCAGGTGTCAGACTCGTCTCGCCTGCGTCTTCGACAACTCCCACGGCCTCGTGTCCCAAAATCAGGTAGTCCTCGCCCGGCGGACTGGCACCGTGTGCGCCCGCGATGACTTCGTGGTCGGTGCCGTCGACACCCACCCGGAGCGTTCGCACCAGCGCCTCACCCGGCGCGGGCTCTGGCCGTGGCACGTCGAACACCCGCGGTGCGTCCGCTCCGTCCTCGATTCCAATGGCCTTCATACACTCAGATGAACCTGTGGGGAAAAATATTTACCGGTTACTGAGTAAATAATTTCACTATCGAACTCTCCACGATGTCTCCACCACCCGACAACCCGATGGAACGGTACGATTTGCTGTCCAGGCTCTACGACGATTTCGACACCCAGAGACTTCGGGCCTCCCAGGCGTTCGTCGACCTGTTTCCACCCGACGGCAACCGCTTTGCTCGCGGCAACGTCACTGCCATGGTTCCAGTCGCCTACGCACTTAACCGACTTGCCACCTTCAACAACTAGTACACATGACAGACAACTCACCGCAGACGACAGACCTCGCTGGTGTCGTCCCACCGACGGTGACTGCCTTCGAGGCTGACGGTGCCCTCGACCTGGAAGCGACTGTCGCCCACGCACAGTTCGTCGCCGACGGTGGGGCAGCGGCCGTCTTCCCGCTGGGAACGAACGGCGAGTTCCCGCTGCTGACGCCCGATGAACGACGACAGGTCGTCGAAGCAGTCGCCGGGAGTGTCGACGTTCCGGTCATCGCCGGTGTCGGCGCACCGAGCACGCGCGAGACGGTCGAACACGTCGAACACGCAGTTTCGGTCGGTGTCGACGCGGTGGTCGTCGTCACGCCGTACTACTACCCAATCGACGGGGACGGTGCGGTCGCTCACTACGAGTCGGTGGCGAGTGCCGCCGACGTTCCGGTGTACATCTATCACATCCCTAGCAAGACCGGGAACGAACTGTCTCTGGAGACACTCGACCGGCTGGCGGCAATCGACGGCATCGCAGGACTGAAAGACTCCTCGAAGGACGTGCCCTGGCTGGCACAGGCACTCGATGCCAACCCGGAACTGGCGTTTCTCGTCGGCTCTGACTCGCTGTTGTTCACCGGACTGGAACTTGGCTGTCAGGGGCTCGTCAGCGCCGTCGCCAACGTCTTTCCGGAACTCGTCGTCGACCTCTACGACGCCTACGCTCGCGGCGACGAGGACGAAGCACGACAGCTCCAGTCGACGGTGTTCGAGGTTCGTTCCGCACTCAAGCGCGGGCCGTATCTCTCGGGGGTCAAAACCGCTCTCTCGCTTCGGGAGACGGACTTCGACGCTGGTGGTCTGCGCTCCCCGTTGCGGACGATGACCGACGAACAGCGAGCGCGCTTGGCCGAGAAGCTGGCGGCTCTCGGACTGCTCTGACCGATGACCAAACCCATGTTGACCCACTCAACCACTAAGACGTTCGACGGAGTGTACCGCGTATGACCAGAGAGTACGATTCGTTGCACGACCCGAACGCGGAGTACACGATGCGGAATCTCTCCAGCGAGACGATGGGTATTCAGAACTCGCGGGGTCGCCGCGATGTTGAGATTACCGACGTGCAAACGACGATGGTCGACGGCAACTTTCCCTGGACGCTCGTCCGCGTCTACACCGACGCGGGTGTCACGGGAACGGGCGAGGCCTACTGGGGTGCTGGCATCCCGGAACTCATCGAACGGATGACGCCGTTTCTCGTCGGCGAGAACCCACTGGATATCGACCGACTCTACGAGCATCT
>CAZFOF010000026.1:0-15242 GCA_964520265.1 uncultured Halobacteriales archaeon
TCGAGGGTCGGGATATCGACCGCGCCGTGACGGCCGCCGACATGGTCTCCGACCACATCGAACTCGGCGTCAGCGAGGCCGACGAAGTGTTCTACGTCAAAGCCGAGGGCGACACAGACGACGTCCATCTCGAACTGGACACGGACGACCTTATCGACCTCGTCGTGGGAGAAGCCTCCTCGCTGTTCTCGCTGGACTATCTCAAGGACATGGACAAGGCCATCCCCTCGGACGCGGAGGTCACGATGGAACTGGGAGAAGAATTCCCCGTCAAACTCCACTTCGACATTGCCGAGGGACAGGGCAAAGTCACCTATATGCTCGCACCGCGCATCCAGAGCAACTGATACTCTCTGTCTCGGCGGCAGTTCTCCTGCAGTGACGGTTCCGGTCTTCGACGGCCGCGAGAGAGACGTGCTCGTCTTGCCTCTGTCTGACGCATCGTTTTGTATGTGGACGGCAAACACGGGCATATGCCGAGCCTGGACGAGGCCTACGACCGAGGGTCGTTCACCGAGCGAAACCCGCGCCACGTCGCTGGTGGCCTGACCCTTGGCGTGGCGGGTGCACTTGCCGTTCTCGTTGCCATCGTCCTCGTCGCTGTCGGCGGCGACGCGACGGCGGCCAAGGCACAGGCTGGCGTGCTCGCCGGGCTGGGAATCCCCGCGTTGCTTCTCGCAGTCGTTTTCGTGCTTCCAGCGAGTACGCGCCGTCGCGCTGGCGTGGTCGCTGGCTCTGCGCTGACACTCGTTGGCGTCTGGCTGTTCTGGCAGGCGTATCCGACCCGGTGGACGCGCACTGCTAACTCGATGGCCTTCGAGACGGTCATGGTCTATGCCATCGGTGCGGCCGTCGCGCTGTGGTTCGTCTTCGCCGCGCTGGCGACGTTTCGCCGGCGCAACACGCCACAGGGCACTATCGAACTCGAAGTGGTGCGACAGGGCAAGACCAGAACCATCGAGGTCAGCCAGGCGCGCTACCGGGAACTCGTCAGCGATGGCGGTGACGTGACCAAGGTGCTCGACGAACTCGACCAGTGACGTGACCGCCGGGTTTTTGCTCGCCGCCGTGTAATCGAGTGGCGATGAAGCCGCTTCACGCGCGTTACCCGTTTTTGCAGTCGGCCAGACAGGCCGTTCAGGAGGCGGGGGTCGACCTCGTCGCTGTCGTCGCCGACGAGCAGCCGGTCGTCGAGCGCGCGCTTGCCCGCATCGAGGGCGCGCTCCACGCTGGCGAAGTTGGTGACACCCACCGCCGACCGCGCGTGGAACTGCTCTCCTATCCGGTCGCTCGCGTCCTCGTCTCGCTGGTGGACGAACACGTCCTGACGCGCAAGTACGCCCGCGCAGAGGCTGCCACGGCCCACGACCGGTTCACCGAGGCCGTCACCGAAGAGACGGAACTCAAGAGTACACAGACTGCCTCACTCTCGCTTGGGGCGTTGCTGCGCGAGTTCGACCTCGACCGGACAGTCGAGGAGACCACGGACGGCTACCGTATCGCGGTCGGGTCGTATCTCGAACACGCTGCCGACCAGCGCGAGGACGAGTGGCGACTCGTCAACCGCGATTTGGCCGATGGACAGGTGCCACTGAGCGAGGACGAACTGTTCGCGCTCTTGCGCCAGGCCGTCCAGCACCGCGTCGAGGATGGACTTCCACTGGACGTGCCCGATGCGATTGCAGCGGAACTCGACGCCGAGTGTGAGACACTCCGCGAGCAGTTGGCCGACCTCGACCTGACGCGGGATATCGACACCGTCGTCCCCGAGATGTTCCCGCCGTGTATGAAAGCGCTCCTCGACCAGGTACAGAAAGGCGAACACATCGAACACCACTCACGCTTTGCCATCGCCTCCTTCCTGACGAGTATCGGGATGGAGACCACGGAAATCGTCGAGTTGTTCCAGGTGAACCCCGGCTTTGGCGAGGAGGTCACGCGCTACCAGGTCGACCACATCAGAGGCGAGACCAGTCCGACGCAGTACTCCGCGCCGTCGTGTGCGACGATGCAATCCTACGGTGACTGCGTGAACAAAGACGACCTCTGTGAGACGATCAGTCACCCGATGGCCTACTACGAGGCAAAACTAGACGACTCGGACGAAGACGATATCGTCGACTGGCGCGAGCGTCAGGACTCGAACTCCTGACGTTCCAGATAGAGGCCGGCGACGGCCATGAGAACGATGAAGGCTCCGAGGACGCCGACGAGTGCGATGCCGCCGGTTTCGGTGATGCGCGTTCCGGCATCAGTTCCGTTTATCGTACCGTTGAACTGGCCGTCCAGTGAGTTTTCCGTGGCGTTGTAGCTCCCGGTGACACGTCCCTCGACAGTGCCATCGACCGTTCCCGCCGCTTCGCCGACGAAGTCGCCGGTCACGTTGCCGTTCTCGACGGTACCGGTGAGCGTCCCGTTGACCGCCTCGATGCTGGCGCTCAAGCCGGCGTCGAGGGTGCCGTTGAACTGGCCGTCGACTGTGGTGCCGGACACCGCGCCCTCGGCGAGCGTGCCGTCGAACTGACCCTGCACCGTCTCGTTTTGGAGGTCGGGATGGCTGCCAAACGCAGCGCTGAGGCCCATCGCGGCGACAATGAAGAAGGCGACAGCGCCGCTGGCGATGAGTACCTGCTTGACCGTCTCCCCGTCGAGTTCCATGCCCGCGGATTTCAGAGGCAAAGGCAAAAGCGTGTCGAACCCTCTCTTTGGCGAAATCCGACAGACAACACCCTCTCACCACCGAACGACTTAGACCGCTGTAGCACGTAGATTACGGTTGGACACGTCCAGCACCCGTCAGTGTCCGTTTCACCCATGACCGACTCCGACCCGCCCGTCACCGACAGACGGACTGCACTCGCTCCCGACCTCCGCGTGATGGACGACCGGGCCGCACGCGCCTGGGTCGAGCAGATGGCTGTGCGCCACCTCGGCGGGCCACGGTATGCCGTCGATAGCCAGAGCGGCGCGACGTACGTCGTCGACGCCGTCGAGGGTACCTGTACCTGCCCCGACGCGACGATTCGCGGCGAGACCTGCAAGCACCGCCGCCGCGTCGCACTCGAAATCACCAGCCACCGCGTCCCACCGCCAGGCAAGCGCCGTGCGAACTGTGTTGCCTGTGGCACCGAAACCTTCGTCGCGGAGTCCGCGGAGCCACCGCTGTGTGGTAACTGTTCACTCGACGCCGGCGATATCGTCGTCGACAGAGAGACTGGCGACCGTCTGGTCGTCACCACCGTCACCCCACGCCGAGCGACGGACGTTTCGATTCCCTCTGCCGAGACGACCGTCGCGGCGTATCCGACAAACGAGGGGTATCCCGACGACGACATCGTCGTCGAAGCGGCCTACCTCACCGACGTTCTCGACGGCGACCCGCGGACGTACTCCTTTCCCCGCTCTCGTCTCCAGCGGACGGCCGACGCCGCGCTGGTCGATGCCTGATACGAAACCGGTAGGTGTCCGGTCACATCGCGCCGCCAGTCGACGCGAAGTAGAGGCCGGTGAACAGCGTCGCGTTGTACAGCGCGTGAACGAGCGTCGGCACGAGGAGGTTGTCCGTCCATTCGTAGACGGCACCGAAGATGATACTGGGAATCGAGAGAATGGTGATGGTCACGAGTCCTGCCTGGAGGTCACCGATGAGCGCCGTGATGTGGATTGGGGCAAACGCCGAGGTTGCCAGCAAAATCGCACCGACAGCACCGAACCGCTCCCGGAGCAGTCCCTGGATGACTCCCCGGAACAGCAACTCCTCACCGGGGGCGTTCAGCAGGAAGACCAGCGGGATGAGAAACGGGATGAATTCGGGGTTCTCTGCGGCAGTCTCTGCGGCGCTGTTCGATGCCGGTTCGGTTCCCAGCAACTGGATGACGATGTTCGCGCCGACTGCAACCAGCACAAGCGCCCCAATCCAGGCCACGAGGACGAGACCGACGTCCCGCAGACTCGGTGCTGAGACGGGAATGAACTCACGAAGTGACCGTTTCTTGTACCGAAAATAGAGAACGGCGATGCCGGGGAAGGCGATACCCTGGACGGCGACGAGGCTCAACACCAGACTGTCTGTCGGCGACGGCTCGATTCCCAGCGGGACGAAGATGGCGAAGAAACTGAGTAACAGGACGGCAATGCCCAGTGCCATCCCGCCGATGGCGAGCCCGTAACACGCCATGACGAGCCGGGTGCGACTTCCACGGGGTTGGGCGGCGGTTTCCATACGCTATCCTAGTGCTCGGGGGCGAAAAGGGTGCGGTCATTCGAGCATCGACGCCGCTTCGTCGACGGTGATATCCTCGCGGGCGAACGCCTGCAGTATCTCGCGGACGTCCGGCCCGTCGTCTTCGTCCGCTGTGGCAGCCTCTTCGAGTGTGACCTTCTCGGAGTGGCCGGTCAGTTCCGCGAAGTCCGTCCCCGCTGCCAGTGCCGTCTCCTTTTTGACGCGGTAGTTGCCGCCGTCGGTCGTGTAGAGGTCGTCCGGGTGGAAGAAATACCAGTCCTCGCGGTCGAAGCGGACGCCGACGCGGGCACGAGCGCCGAAGTTCCGCGAGAAAAAGAGCAGCGCCTCGATTTCCCCGCCGTCGAGATAGATTGGGTCACCCGACGACGACTTCGCCTCGATAGCGTAGAAGTCCCCGCCGTCGCCTGCGAGGACGTCAGGGAGTTCGCGTTCGGTCGCGCTACCGCTTGCGGGGGCGCGCATCACCGCGAAGCCAGCATCGTCCAGTTTATTCACGAGTTCCCGCTCGCGGCGGTCACCCTTCGCGTTCGACATTGCCACTACGTCGCTGGCGGACGGACATAAGCCCACCGCGACCACGACTGAGAACTCTCAGAAAATCTAGTGAAGTGGATTTCGCGGAGCGCTTTTTCCCTTTCCTGCACTGTCTTTGCATAGAGTCAGAACATGACCGAGAATACACGTATTGTCGCACTCTGTGGCAGTCAGGCCGACGATAGCGTCACGCGCATCGCCGTTCGTGAGGCGCTTGCGGCCGCCGACCGCGCCGGGGCGACGACCGACTGTATCGACCTCAGACACCTCGATTTGCCGACGTTCGACGCGGACGACCAGGACGCCGGTGACGCACCGGAACTGCGCGAGCGCGTCCGTGCGGCGGATGCCGTGTTGCTCGGCACGCCGATGTACCACGGGTCATACGCCTCCCCGCTGAAGACGGCGCTCGACTACTGTGGCTTCGACGAGTTCGAGGACACCACCGTCGGATTGCTGGCAGTCGCTGGTGGGGCCTTTCCCCTCCCCGCTCTGTCTCACCTTCGGGAGGTCTGCCGGGCACTCGAAGCGTGGACGCTTCCGACGGAAGTGGCGATTCCCAACTCACACTCTGCGACCGAGGACGGCCAGTTGGTCGACGAGGACGTTCGAGAGCGGGTGCAGACGCTCGGCCGCGAACTCGTCGAGTACGCCAACGTCGCCGCCTACCCCACCTGTCCGTCGACGCCGGCCCCGGCAATCGGCGACTGACGGCCTCACTACCCGTCCAGCGTCGTCTCGGTGATAGTCCCGTCCGCGTCGACTGTTGCACGCAGTTCCGAGCCGTCGGGCGTCACCGTGATGTCGACCTCGTACGGGTCGGTTGCCGTCACCGCGATGCGGTCTGGGGAGGTGACGAACGGAAACTCCCACAGAAAGTGCTCGCGGGTGTCGATATCCCGGTCGGACAGTGCGCCGAGGATACCGGGATGGTCGAGGACGACGACGCCCACGGGAACGTAGCTGTAGAAACTGCAGTGGTCGCAGTCGGTCGACAGCAAGACCGGCTGGTCGCTGGCGTAGTGTTTCTCGTAGCGTTCCAGCGCCTGGAGTGTCGTGGCATCGCTGACGAGGGAGACGTCGGTCGGCCCAGCACAGACCGGACAGACGCCGTCCGTCGCTGACAGCCAGTACCGCCGCGTCCGCCGGTCGAACGCGCGGGGAACTGCCCCGTCCTCGCGGCCGGCGAACCCACCGGGGTCGAAGGGGTAGCCAAGCACCGTCTCCCCACAGTCGGGGCACTCGATGCGGGCGATGAACTCCCTGTAGGTGAACGCAAGCCCGTGACCACACTCGGGGCAGTCTGTGTCGAGTGCAATCGTCTTGTCGTCGACCTGCTGGCTGAACACACCGCTCTGGATGGCATCGACGACTCGATGACCGGGATACAGCAGTTCGTACCGCTGGTCGACGTGGTCGACGAAGCGGCCGTCGAGTTTCGAGAGGTGGTAGTTGAACTGCCCGGTATCACGGACATCGACGGCTCTCCTGAGCGCGGAGAAAGATAGCGAGTGGTTCTCTGCCTGCCAGAGCGCACGGAGGATTCCCAGCCGTATCTCGTGAGCTACGACGAGAAATGCGTCTGCGGGGTCAAGTTCGTCGTCTGCATCCTCGGCCATACAAGAAGTGTCGCTCGGATCGGACTTAATCGTACCCGACGCGCTACCCGCCGAGAATCGTCGCTGCCACGTCTGTCGCGGTCTCCGGCGGCCCTCGCGTCACGACAGCAGTGGTCGTCTCGCCGTCGCTCCAGTAGACGACGGAGCCACCCTGGCCGGAGGTGACGGTCACCTCGGTACCGGCGATGGTTGTCGTCTCACCCTCGCCAGCACCGGCGAAGTCGTCGCCGTCGGTCACACCCACGTAGACCTGGCCGGCGTCGGTGTCGTAGATGGCCGTCGCGGTGGTCGTGTCGTCGTAACTGGCGACCAGCGCGCCATCGAAGGTGTAACTGTCACGCAGGTCGGACACGGAGAGGTCGGTCGCCGACTGTGCCGCCGCGAACGCCTCGAAGCGGTCGCGTTCGGCACCGTCGACAAGCCGACCGGTCTCGTCGGGTGCGCGGAACGTCGACTCGTCGACGCTCACGTCGAAGCGGGTGTCCGTGGCGGTGACGGTGACGGTGCCGTTGTCAGTCACCGTCTGGCTTTTGAGTACCGTCCAGTCGTCGGTGTCGACCCACAACTGTCCGCTGGCGGTGATGGACTCGTTCTCGGAGGTCACGTCGAGGACGTACGCCTCCTCACCGTTGACAGTCTCAGTCCCGTTTCGCGCGACCGTGATGTTCTCCTCGAAGCGCTCGACGCGGTCGGCGTACTCCTGCTCGTAGCGTGCTTTCATCTCCTCGGCTTTGGTTTCGTTGTCGAAGGTCTGGGTGATGCCGGTCGCTGGCTGGTACGTCCACGCCACGGAACCGTTGGTGCCCACGACGGCTGTCCGGCCGTCTTCACCGGTGACGGTGACGCGACTGTTGTTGTCCTCGGTGGCGACGTACTCGACGGTCGCCGTCCGACTCATCGTTTCGTTCTCGACGACGACTGTGGCGGCACCGACGACCGTCTCACTCTCCTCGTAGCGTTGCTCGACGTTGTCGAGGATTGCCTCGCCCGATGGACCCTGGAGGAAGACTGCACCCACCGCGCCCGTCGCCGCGATGACGAGGACGACGAGTAACACCGGTGCCCAGCGGTCGAGTCGGCCACGGATGCCTGTCATTGTCCAAACTACGGGCTACAGCGTCATAATGTACTCGCCGTTCATTTAACTGATAGGTGGCGAGAAATTCGCAGCAGTGAGTCGCCAGAATACTCGTGGTGTTCACCCTGCTGTCGCAGACGAGAATACCGCGTCGACCACCGTCTTTTCAGCTTTCCGGAGATGCTGAGAGAACGTCGATGGTGCAATCCCCAGCGAGTTGGCCAGGGTCTCGCCGGACGTTTCTCGCGGCCACTCGAAGTAGCCCCGGCGAGAGGCGACTTCGAGTGCTGCCTGCTGGCGGTCGGTGAGTTCCTCGGCGAGCGACTGCCAGACCTGCGCCACCGAGTCCTGGGGGCGCGGAAACTGACGCTTGGCAACGAGTTGTGCGGTGGGATACGTGTCGTGCACTGCCTCGGTGACTGTGCTCACGCCGACGCGTGGCGAGAAATGGACGCACAGCGAGAGATTGCCACCCTCGATTACAATCTCCTCGACAGTGCCGCCTTGCGAGGCCACGTTAGAGTGGATGGCTGCCTCAGAAATCCGAGCCTGGAACCGAATGCTGTCATCTCCCTCGGAAATCGTGGTCACCGACTCCCAGTCGGAATGTTGCTCGGCCAGGGCGTCGAGTGTCTCGCGGGCGTCGGGGGTCGCGGTACCGTACACGAGGTTGGCACTGTCGCTGGTCGCAACCATATCAGTGAGTGTAATCCGTCCGTCGGCCGTCGCGTCGATACCGGCGACGTCGAATATATCCGGAACCTGGAACTCGAGTTCGACGACCTCGTCGCTCATCAGGGCCTGCTTGCGCTCGGCGGCGGCGATTGCCTGGCTGACGATGTCACCAAACTGGCTGAGTATCGTCCGCTCCTCCACCTCGAACGCGGACGGATGGTCGGTACAGACGTTTAACACGCCGTACACCGTGTCATCGTGGACGAGCGGAATCGCAGCCACTGAACAGGTGTCGGGCGCTTCGTCGCTGTCGCACCACGGGTCGTATCCTGGATCGACGTCGGCATCGCTCACGACCTGCATCCTCCCTGTTCGGATTGCGTTCCCTGTTGATTCCCTGTACCGCTTACCACCGGAGTCGACTGGGGTGGTACTCCCGTCGGAATCTCTCGCCACTCCCGCCTCCGCCCGTACGTTCACTGTCTTTGATTTCGTGTCGCCAGCATCGATCCATGCGGACTCGTAGGAATCGACATCGACGAGGGTCTCACAGACAGTTTGCTCGATTTCCTTGCGCGTGGATTGTTTGATGACGGCATCTGTGACATCGTGCATCATGGCGTTGAGATTATTGACTGCCGCCAGTTGCTCGCGCTGGCGTTCGAGTCTCCGTTCGCGCTTCTTGCGTTCGGTGATATCCCGGCTGAGCGCGAGGTACCGCGGTTCACCGTGCACCTCGATTTTGGAGACCCAGACCTCGACGGGGAACTGTGAGCCGTCGCTGCGCTCGTGTTCCCCGTCGACTTTCACGGTTTCACCGACGGCCATCTCCGCCCAGTATTGGCGTGCCTTCTCGGCGTCCACCCCGACCTCGTAGTCGGTGACGTTCATCGACGTGAGTTCGTCACGGGCGTACCCGAGGTTTTCCACGTTCTGTTCGTTAGTATCCAGAATCTCGCCGTCTTCGTCGTGAATCACAATCGCGTCCGGTGCCTCGTCGAACAACACCCGCAATCGTCCCCTGGCACGTTCGAGTTCCCGTTCGCGCTCCTTTCGCTCGGAGATATCGTAGCACAGTTCGATCCGACCGCCAGCGTACTGACCTGACTCGATGGGCATGCTGCGGTGTTCGATCCAGCGCGTCTCGCCGTCCTCACCTGCCGAGACGTGACACTCGAACATCTCGGTGGACGTGTTATCCTCGTACGTTGCCAGAACTGACTCTGTAAACGCTTTCTCCCCCTCGATATGCGGGCCGATACGCTCGGTTACGAGCTGGCGCTTGTCCCGCCCGATGACATCCTCACGGTTGAGTCCAAAGTACCGCTCGGTCGTGCTGTTGATCCACACCACGTCGAAGTTCTCGTCGAGGACGAACACGCCGATCTCAGCAGTATCGAGGACGTCGTGAATCAGCGATTCTTCAGCGACTGTCCCTTCCCGGGTACTGTGGGACTGACCGACTGGCCGCCACCACACCCGTCCATTCGCACCGACCTTCTTGGTTTTGAGCCGGTCGTGTTCGGCAAGGCGGTCTAGGCGTTCGTAGGCACTCCGGCGTCCGAGGTCGAGCTGTTCCGCGACCTCGGATGTAGTCCATGGCACTCCAGACTCCGCAAAGAGCGTGAGAGTTTCCTGAAGTGCTTTTGTCAACCACCGAGAGGTCATTACGCTGACTATTCCTGCGACTGCAATAAACGCTCCGTCGTTGGAGGAACACACCCACCAGAATGGACTGTTTTTGGAATCCTTGCATTGTCATATAAAGCTCAGCCGATGTGCGAGATTCTCGACTCGCTCCTGCTCCCAGATAGCCTAATCACTATTACCGTTCGCTTAGGGGCGAGGGGAGACGAATAGAAAACACACCAGTCGAGACTGACCGACCGGGGACGCGCCATCTATGACACAGTCCACACAAACAAGAGAAAGAACGTACGGGGGGACAGAGCATCTGACCGAAAGTGAGTACCACGAGGTGCTCGCGGTAGACCGCCGCAGAACGACGCTCAACGTCCTTGCAGAAGTGACGACCCCTGTCGAACTTGAGGATCTGGCGGCGACGGTTGCTGCGCGAGAAGACGATGTGGACGTGGCTGCCGAAGAAGACGTAAACGTCGTGATAATAACTCTTCATCACGCCCATCTTCCGAAGCTGGACACCCTCGGGGTCATCGACTACGACCCGGAGGCACGCCGCGTCGAGTATTGACCCAGTGCCGGTCGTTCCATCCCAGGTCGTATTCACGAGGTTCGTCCACTCACAGGCAGCGAGCGATATATGCACCCAGACGCGCTAGCATTCTCCGAGTGACTGTGAACGTCTACGCAAGTTTGGGCCGCCTTCAGGAGTAGTAAGTGAGATGGAAACCCGAGAACTGTTCAGACTGGCAACGCGGTCACTGCGCGGGCACAAACTCCGGTCGGCGCTGACAGTCATCGGTATCGTCATCGGCATCGCCGCCGTCGTCACCTTCGTCACGCTCGGGGCCAGCCTCAAAGCCGACGTTGTCGGCGAAATCGACCAGTCGACGGCCAACAACATCTACCTGTTGTCGACGCCCGGCGACGACGAGGGCTTTCCCAACCAGCCACAGGCGGTCTTCACGGAGGGTGACATAGAGACGTTCCGGGGTATCGACGGCGTTCGGCAGGTCGTCCCGCAGGGGACACTCGCCATTAGCACACTGTCGATCGGGAACCAGACCATCGCAAGACAGCAACTGACGGCGACGACGCCCGCGGCTTTCGACCGGGCACAGTTCCGCGAAGGGCGAGCGTTCGACGCCAGCGCAGCCGAGGTGGTGATAAACGGTGAGGCGATGACGGTCTTCGACCGGAACCTCACAGTCGGTGACAGTCTGACCGTCGGACTCCGCGGGAACGACACCGCCACGATGACCGTCGTCGGTATCGTCAACCGCACCGGGTCGCAGTTGCCATTCCAGACGTTTGCCGGCCAGCCCCGATTTTACGTGTCTGCTGACCGCTACTACGAGACGACGGTACAGAGTCCGACGCTCCCGGGCAACCCGCGCCAGCAGGCGTACCCGCAGGTAACTGTCGTTGCCGACCCGGCGACGCTGACGACGACCCAGACCGAGATTCAGGCGGCGTTGAACGGTACCGATGCCCGGCAACTCCAGCCCGAGGGCTACACGCTGACCGCACGCACCAGCGGTGACATCGCGGACGGACTGGCCGACCTGGTCGACCGACTGACCCGCTTCGTGACCGGGCTGGCGCTCATCTCGCTGCTCGTCGGTGCCATCGGTATCGCCAACATCATGCTGGTCTCTGTGACCGAGCGCACCCGTGAAATCGGCATCATGAAATCCGTCGGCGGCGGCAAGCGCGACATCCTCCTGTTGTTCATCGTCGAGGCGGCGCTTCTGGGGGCTATTGGCGCACTCGTCGCTATCCCGGTCGGCCTGGCCGGGGGCTACATTGCCACCTCCTATGCCGGCATCGCGCTGACGCTTGCGCCGATGTGGTTCGCCATCGCTATCGCCGTTGGCGTCCTCGTCGGCATCGTCGCGGGACTGTACCCGGCCTGGCGAGCGGCACGCGTCGACCCAATCGATGCGCTGCGCTACGAGTGACGGCGTTTATGACGACGCCGTCCCACTGTCACGCCAATGGAGTACGCCACGCTGGTCGCCGTCTACGAGCGTCTGGCCGGTACCCAGTCGACAAACGAGAAGACGGCCATCGTTGCCGACCATCTGGCCGCCATCCCCGACGCCGACCTGCCGATGCACGTCCAACTGCTCCGCAGTGCAGTCTTTGCCGACTGGCGACCGGACGACCTCGGTGTCTCCTCCAGTCTCGCCAGTCGCGCAATCGCAACGGCCAGCGGTCACTCGGCGGACGACATCGAGGCCCGCTGGCGGGAGACGGGCGACCTCGGTGATGCCGCCGCAGACGCCATCGACGAGCAGGTACAGCAGACGCTCGTGAGCAACCCACTCTCCGTCGAGCGGGTCTACGAGACGCTGCGCTCGCTGGCTGCAGTCGAAGGCACCGGCAGTGAACAGCGCCGCGTCGGTGAGATTGCCGGATTGCTCTCTGACGCTGACCCCCTTGAGGCGAAATACGTCGTCCGCACTGCCGTCGGCACCCTCCGTCTCGGCATCGGCGAGGGCACCATCCGCGACGCCATCGCGACGGCGTTTCTCGCATCCGCCGATTCCGAGGCTGTCGAGCGGGCACTGCAGGTCACCAACGACGCGGGACTGGTCGCTCGGACAGCAGCCACAGAGGGCCAGGACGGCCTGGACGACCTCGAACTCGCCGTCCACCGGCCGGTGAAGGTGATGCTCGCAGAGAAGACCGACTCCATCGACCAGGCACTCGCGGACGCCGGTGCGAGTGACGGCGACGAGCAGACCGCGACTGACGACGGCACCGTCTCGCTCTCGCGGTTTCTCGACACGCCCGAGGACGCTTCCCAGTCCGGCGTCGACCCGCTGGTGGAGTACAAGGTCGATGGCTTCCGCGCGCAGGTACACGCAACACCCGACGAGACACGCATTTTCACTCGTCGACTGGCGGATGTCACCCAGCAGTTTCCGGATGTCGTCGAGGCCGTCGAGGCGGGCTTCGACGCCGATTCGTTCGTTCTGGAGGGGGAGATTCTGGGCTACGACCCCGAGACTGGGGTGCCGGTTCCCTTCCAGCAACTCTCCCGTCGCATCAAACGCAAGTACGACGTCGAGAAACTCGTCGACGACGTTCCGGTCGTCCTGTATGCCTTCGACCTGCTGGCTGTCGACGGCGAGACGCTGCTCGAAGAGACACTTTCCGAACGCGTCGAGCGACTGGAACGTCACATCGACGGCGAACCGATGGCCTTCGAGCGGATACCCAACATCACCACCAGCGACCGCGACACCGCCCAGTCGTTCTACGACGACGCACTGGCGGCGGGCCACGAGGGCGTGATGGTGAAAGATCCGACTGCGACCTACCAGCCCGGCACGCGCGTCGGCAACATGCTGAAGGTCAAACCGACGATGGAGCCACTGGACCTGACAGTTCTCCGCGCGGAGTGGAGCGAGGGGCGGCGCTCGAACAACCTCGGGAAACTCGTACTCGGCTGTCGTGACCCCGACGGTGGATTCCGCGAGGTCGGCCGCCTCTCGACGGGCTTTACCGACGAACAACTCGCGGAACTGACCGACCGTCTGGAGGCGAACATCGTCGGCGAAGACGGCCGCGAGGTCGACCTCGAACCCACGGAAGTTCTCGAAGTCGCCTACGAGGAGATACAGGAGTCACCGGCGTACGACTCCGGCTACGCACTCCGCTTTCCGCGCTTCGAGCGGTTTCGCGACGACCTCGCAGTCGAGGAAGTCGACACCATCGACCGCGTTGCCTCGCTGTTCGACGCTCAGTGACAGTCTTCGGAAATACAGCACCGACCACTACCCGTAGCAGTTATATCTGATTTGTTTATACAACCATACGAATGGCAGACAAATCGACGGCGATCGAAGCGCTCTGTTTTCTCACACGGTCGGAATCACGTGTTCGGATACTCTCGATACTCCTGGACGAGGAGTCTGCCACGCAGCGTACCTTTCGTGAGTCGCTGTCAGCCTCCCGGTCGACAGTCACGCGCGCACTCTCTGCACTCGAAGAGCACGGCTGGATTCGAAACGACCAGGGGAGCTACCGGCTGACGCCCTCCGGACAAATCATCGCCGAAGAACTGACAGACCTGGTCGATACGGTGCAGGCGACCGAGGAACTCTCCACGTTCATCGAGTGGTTTCCGTATGCCGACTACGATATCAGCCTCGACCAGCTCCGTGATACCGAAATTACGGCCTCGACAGACCCCGACCCATACGCTCCCTCGCGAAAACACGCGGCGACACTCCAGAACACCGCGCAGTTTCGGGCGCTATTACCGTCTATCGACCTCCAGATACTACGGAACCTCGACGACCGCATCACGGCCGGCGAACTGCAGTTGGAGGCGCTCATCTCACCGGACATGGAGGAGACCGTCTCCTCGGGCGCGTTCGCTGACCTGCTGGGCGAGCAGATAGCGACGGGTAACCTGACAATTCTCGTCTGTGAGGAACAGGCACCGTTCTATCTGGGACTCTCCGGTTCGGGAACCGTCCAGGTCGGTGTCGAGGACGACGAGGGATTCCCGCGGGCAGTCCTCGAAAGCCACAGAGACGACCTCCTGGAATGGGGTCGAGAGCTCTACCACGAGTATCGCGTCAGTGCTCGGGAGAAACCGGTCGAGGACTTTTGAACCACTGCTGTGCAGACCGTGTACAGAGTGCACGAAATAACATGATAACGGCGTAGGTTCTCTGATATCGTGTATGCACCTGGGGGCAGCCGACCGTGAGAGTAGCCACGGCCGGTTCCGACAGCGAGGGGGCCACACGTGAATATGAAAACGAACCGCGATATCTGGGGGACAGAGCAACGCAGTCCGGGGGAACAGGGACGATGACCTGCGTTCACTGTGGGGAGACGACCCTCTCGCGGGTCTATTCTCTCCGGTTCGCGCCGGCCCGTCGCCAGCCGACAGTACTCGACCTGCGGTTGTGTACGACCTGCCTCCTCCGGTTCCGGGCGGCACCGGATATCAAACTGGTCTCGAACCCCGTCGTCGTCACGGCGGAGTGAGGAGTTTCAGACGGTCGTCACGTTCCGTGCTGCCAGGAGCCCATGTACTCCTCTTGTGTGTCGGTCAGGCTGTCGAAGTCGACGCCCTCCGCGTCGAGTTTGATTTCTGCGACCTCTTTGTCGAGTTCGTCGGGCACGTCGTGGACGCCGGCGTCGTACTCCTCGCCGTTCTCGACGAGTTCGCGGACGCAGACGGCCTGAATCCCGAAGCTCTGGTCCATGACCTCGACGGGATGGCCCAGCGCGATTGGCGTCGCGAGGTTGACCAGACGCCCCTCGGCGAGGACGTTCAGCCGGCGACCGTCGGCCATCTCGTAGGCCTGCACACCGTCGCGTGCCTCGTAGGTGTCGACGGCCTTCGCTTCGAGTGCGTCGAGGTCGATTTCCACGTCGAAGTGGCCGGCGTTGGCGAGCAACACGCCGTCCTGCATGACCTCGA
>CAZFOF010000027.1:0-216 GCA_964520265.1 uncultured Halobacteriales archaeon
TCCAGGGGTACGGCAACGCCGGGTCGGTCGCCGCGAAACTCATCGACGACCTCGGTGGCAACATCGTTGCCGTCTCCGACTCGTCGGGGGCAGTCTACAATCCCGACGGATTCGACGCTCGTGAGGCCAAAGACTTCAAGATGGAGACGGGAGCCCTGAGTGGATTTGACGGCGCAACGCAGGAGTTGACCAACGAGGAGTTGCTGACGATAAACA
>CAZFOF010000027.1:226-15215 GCA_964520265.1 uncultured Halobacteriales archaeon
GTCGACCTCCTGGTACCAGCCGCACTCGAAAACGCCATCGACGGCGACCTGGCCAGGGACGTACAGGCCGACGTCATCGTCGAGGCGGCCAACGGGCCGCTGACACCGGGTGCCGACGACGTGCTCACCGAAAGCGACGTTGCAGTGTTCCCGGACATTCTCGCCAACGCCGGCGGCGTGACCGTCTCTTACTTCGAGTGGGTACAGAACCGCCAGCGGTTTGCCTGGACGGAACAGCGTGTCAACGACGAACTCGAACGTGTCATCACCGAAGCCTTCGAGACGCTCGTCGAAGCCTACGAGCAAAACGACGTGCCCAACTACCGGACTGCGATGTACGTCGTCGCAATCGGGCGTGTCCTCCAGAGCGCGACGGAGTCTGGCATCTGGCCCTGACTGTCTGCCCCCGGTGGAGTTTTCCTCGTTCCGCCCTAACTGTCTGATATGCAAACATACGAGCGGTCGGTACGAGTCGAAGCCCCATTCGAAGCGGTCTGGGACTTCCACTCGACGGAGGACGGTCTCGTCGCGCTGACGCCCGACTTTATGAACATCCGTATCGAGGCTGTTCGCGGGCCCGACGACGAACCTGACCCCGAAGTGCTGGAACCGGGTGCCGTCGTCGAGTCCTCGATTCGCCCCTTCGATGTCGGCCCCCGCCAGCAGTGGGTCTCGGATATCGTCGCCCGCGACCGTTCGGAGGGTGCCGGCTACTTCCGTGACGTCATGGCCGAAGGCCCATTCCCCGAGTGGACGCACACGCATATGTTCTACGCCGACAACGGCTCCACTATCGTTCGTGACAGCGTCGAGTACGAACTCCCACTCGGGCCGATCGGTCGCACTCTCGGGCCACTCGGCACCGTCGGTCTCGAACCGATGTTCCGGTTCCGACATCGGAAGACGAAGGAACTGTTAGAGTAGCACAACCGCCCGGTAGACAGAAATAGCTGGCCAGACTAGTGTGTGTCAATGACAAACATACTTTTTGAGAGACGAACAGTGATACGAGCCGGCGGGGTGGCACTGACGGGCGGCCTCGCAGGGTGTACCGGCAACGGTGGCGACGGCGGGGGCGGTGCTGCCGAACAAAGCGACATCACACTCCAGGACACATCGTTTCGGCCCGTTCGCACCGCAGTCGAGGCAGGGACGACGGTGACGTGGACGAACAACGATAGTATCGGTCACGACGTGACAGCGACGCAGTTCACCGACGCTGCCGCAGAGTGGTCGTTCGAGAACTCTGTCGGGGCAGGCGAGAGTGTGAGTCACACCTTCGAGGAGAGCGGCCAGTACGAGTACTACTGTACGATTCATGGGGAGTCGGCGATGTGTGGCGTAGTACTCGTCGGAGAGGGGTCAGTTGAGGGGTCACTACCCTGTGAAGACTCTGACGACAGCGGCGGCGGTATCTCCTACTAACGACCGTTCACTCGACGTACTTCGAGATTTCTCCTTTGAGTGCCGCCGCGTCGAAGTCGTGGTCGGGTCGGATGTTCACGAAATCGAGATAACTATCGGCCGCCAGAAGTGTCTCGTTCCCGTAGTACTCCGCGGCGGGTGCGACGGTCGCACGTGCGCCCACGAGCGGTTCGAGTGCGCCGAGAGCACAGGCGATGTCGTAGGCGCGGGCGTCGTCGATAGCGTCCTCTCGGACTTTCGTCGCGTCGATAAAGTAGAGATCACCGTCGACGACCAGGACGTTTTCCCCGCGGAGGTCGCCGTGAACGAGGCCGTGGTCGTGGAGTCGCGAAAGCGAGTCGAACAGGTCGGGGAGGACAGCCTCGACACTCGCTGTATCGAGTTCGTCCAGCGAGTGGAAGTTCGGCAGATACTCGAAGACGAGAACGCCGAATCCGTCGTACTCGAAGGCTTCGAGTGGTTCGGGTGCCTTCACGCCGAACTCCCGCATCCGACGTGTCGACGCCAGTTCGTGTTCGGCCATGCCGATTGGCGTCCCGAAGTGTTCGAAAAACCCCTCCGACCCGCTGGAGAACACACCCAGATTCCGACCGGTGGTCAACAGTCCGTGTACGAAGGTGTTCTGTGCGGAGATGACCTTCACGAACCACTCGTCGTTGACGACACACGGCGTCGACAGCCAGTTGTCGGCGTCGAGCAGTTCGAGTGAGTGCATCGACTCTCCGTATCGAGCACTCACCTCCTCTGCGATGGCCTCGAGTTGCTGTCGGGAAACTTCACCACGGATGAACCGACGGATGGACACACCGAGACTGTCGCTCTGAACGGCTAAATCCTTTCGCCTGCCCGGTACCATGTCGTCCGTATCCGTAGACGGTACTCTCAGGAGCCAATCCGAACAGTTTAAGCGTGTTTCGCCGTAATCTCCCCCAACGTTGTTAGTATGTCCCTACAAACAGTAGTCCCCGACAGGTGGCAGCGATGAGTCTTGCAGACAGAATCGCACGCGCCGTGACAGAGTACTCACGGTACGCAATCGTCCTCATGCTCGTGTTGACAGTTCTCGTCGGTGCGGGTGCTCCACAGGTCGAGAGTTCCTCCTCGCTCGACCAGTTCCAGACGGAATCCGAGGAGTCGAAGAAGCTCGATTTCATCCAGGAGAACTTCTCGACAGACGACGAGAACACGACCACCGCACAGATTATCGTCCGCGGTGAGAACGTCCTCTCACGGCAGTCGCTCCTCGACACGCTTCGCTTCCAGCGGACGCTGACCGAGAACGCGACAGTCAACGATAGTCTCGTCGAAAACGACTCACTGGGCAGCGTCGCGACCGGTGTCGCACGTACCGCAATCGCCCAGGAGAAAGCTACAGCCCTCCAGCAGCGTGCTGCGAACCTCCGCGCCGAACGAGAAGCACTCCAGGCCAACCAGACGGCTCTCCAGGCCCGGTCTGCTGCACTCAACGAGACTGCAGGACGGCTCAGAAGTGCGCTAACGGCACTGCGGCAAGACCCGACACTTGCACCACGGACGGCGTTCGACCGCGTCGTGGACAACGAGACGGCAGCGAACGGCTCGGTGTCACTGACCGACGCAGACTTCCAGACCTTCGAACAGGCTGCCCAGCAACTCCGAACCGCCCAGCAAAACAGAAATCAGTCCGGTATCGAAGCGGCGTATCAACTCGGGACGCGTGGCGTTCTCGCCGAGCGATACCAGACCCTCGCAGACCGCGGCGAATCGCTCCAAGCGCGGGGCGAAGCGCTCAGAGAGCGTGCAAACCAACTCGAAGCCGACAGAGACGCCCTCCAGAATGCACCAACGCCGACGCTCTCCGAGCAAATCACGCAACTGGAGTCGATGAACGACTCCGCCGTCGAGGAGACGGTATCGACGCTACTCGACAGTAATAGCGGGTCGGACGGCCCGCTGGCGTTGATGCCGAACACCTACGAGACGGGGTCGGCGTCTGCGAATTCGACGATGATTATCGTCACCCAGACCAGCGACATCGGCCCCGCTGCACAGGGTGCAGCGACCGATTCCACCATCGACGCCCAACTGGCGATGCAGGCAATCGGTGACCAGCAGGACAGTGACAACCGCTACACCGTCTTCGGCAGTGGCATCATCTCCGAGGAAATCGAATCCTCACAATCGGACAGCCTGACGATTGTCGGCCCGCTTGCACTGCTCTTTGTGCTGATTGCGCTCATCGTCGCGTATCGTGACCCCGTCGACATCGTTCTCGGCATCCTCGGGATTGGCGGCGTGTTGACGTGGACGTTCGGCTTCATGGGCTGGGCCGGTATCAACTTCAACCAGATTTTCATCGCCGTGCCCGTGTTGCTCATCGGCCTCTCTATCGACTATGCGATACACGTCTTCATGCGCCACCGCGAGGAACGCCAGGAGTTGGCAAACGGTGGTGACGAGGACGATGCCGGGCCACGTGGCTCGATGCGCGTCGCACTGGGTGGTGTCGGTATCGCACTGCTCTGGGTGACCGCAACGACAGTCATCGGCTTCCTCTCGAATCTCACCAGCCCGGTGCCTCCGATTCGAGACTTCGGTGTTGTCTCCTCGGTCGGAATCCTGGCCGCATTGCTCATCTTCGGCGTGTTGATTCCCGCCCTGAAGGTGGAAATCGACGAACTGCTCGAATCCTACGGGTTCGACCGGCAAAAGCGAGCCTTCGGCACCGGTGGCGGTCGCTTCAGCAGAGTGCTCTCGGTCGGCGCAGTGGCGGCACGAAAGGCTCCCTACGTCGTCATTTTGCTCGTCGTGCTCGTCAGTGTGGCGGGTGCCTACGGCGGCACGCAAGTTAGTACGGAGTTCAACCAGGCCGATTTCCTCGCTGACGACCCGCCGGACTGGATGAAAGACCTCCCGGAACCGTTCGAACCCAGCGAGTACAACGCCAAGGAGACGCTGAACTTCGTCAACGACCGGTTCATCCGCGAAGACTCGAGTGCGGAGTTACTGATAGAGGGGGACATAACACAGCCGGAGACCTTAGAACGCGTCGACGCCGCTCGGTCACTCGTCGGCGAGAAAGCGGTGACACAGACGCTCTCGAACGGTGAACCGGCCGTCCAGACGCCGCTGGCGGTGATGCAAGACGTGGCCGCACGCAACGCCACGTTCAACGAGACGTTCACCGCAGCCGACACCACCGGTGACGGCGTCCCCGACGAAAATCTCACCGCAGTGTACGACGCCTTCTTCGCTGCCGCACCGAACGAGGCCGGACAATACGTCTACCGCACGGACGACGGCTACGACTCGCTCAGAATGACCGTCTCCATCGACGGCGGCGCAAGCGGGAGCGACGTGACCGAACAGATGCGCGACGTGGCGGGAGAACTCACCGGGAGCGGACTGGAGACGACCGCGACCGGTACCGCCGTGTTGAACAAAATCGTCCAGGACCAGCTCCTCGATACCGTCATCCAGAGTCTGATTATCTCGCTGCTCGCCGTCTTCCTGTTCCTGATGGTGACCTACCGTGTCAGCGACGGGAGCGCGTCGCTGGGTGCGGTGACGCTGCTTCCTGTCGCCTTCGCCGTCGCCTGGATTGTTGGCACAATGTTCCTGCTCGACGTGCCCTTCAACGTGGTCACGGGGATGATTACGAGTCTGACTATCGGGCTGGGCGTCGCTTACAGCATCCACTTGAGCGAGCGCTACACGCAGGAACTCGAACGCACCGAATCCGTCTGGGAGGCCATGGAGACGGCGGTGACTGGCACCGGTGGCGCGTTGCTCGGCAGTGCTGCGACGACAGTCGGCGGATTCGGCGTTCTCGTCTTCGCCATCCTCCCGCCGCTGCAGCAGTTCGGCCTCATCACCGGGCTGACGATTATCTACGCGTTCCTCGGGAGCGTGTTCATCCTCCCGAGTCTGCTCGTCGTCTGGACGGAATACGTCGGCCCGGACTGGGCGAAAGAGCAGATTCGTGCCGACGGCGGCAACAGTAGCACCGACTCCGCAGAGGGTGCCACCCCGGCGAAGCTGAAGACCAACGGCCACAACAGCGACCACACGGCGTATCGAACAGTCGGGCACAACCACGTCAGACCCGGACAGGATGTGAGCGTCGAAGTACGACTCGACGGTACCAGTGGCAGGGTCGGTATCCGCGAACGCTTCGACGGCGCGGCACTGGCAGTCGACTCGGTCGAGCCAGAGCCGGTGAGTGTCGCCGAAGATGGACAGACAGTCTTCGTGCTCTGGGAACTCGACGACGAGCCAGCGACGGTCACCTACACCGCAACGATACCCGAAAACGCCGAAGACAGCCAGACCTTCAACTTCGATGGAACGGTCATGACGGTTGGTACAGACGCCAGTCCGGTCGGCGACGAATCACTCCGTGTCGTGTCCGACCTCTTCGCGCGCGTCCTCGCCAGCGGTGAGGTGACAGACGCCGAGCTGGCCGCTGCAGAGGAGCGGCTGGCTGCCGGGGAACTCACCCCGTCACAGGTCGAGCGTATCTACCGCACCTGGCTCGACAGCGAGGCCACCACGGAGACACCCAAGCAGACAGGTGACGATTGATGGATGACGAGGAAGCCATCGAGGGGCTCAAACGCCTGGGGCTGACCGGGTACGAGGCGCGTGTCTTCGTCGGCCTCCAGAAACTCGGCAGCGGCACGGCAAGCGAGATTAGCGAGGTGACGTCGGTGCCCCGGTCGCAGGTGTACGGTGCCGCCGATAGCCTCCAGACCCGCGACCTGCTGGAAACACAGCAGTCGCGCCCGACAGTGTATCGGCCGGTACCACTGGAGCAGGCACGAATGCGACTGCTCGACCAACTCGCGGAAACCGGCGAAGAGACCTTCGAGTACCTCGACGATATCAAAGAAAGCGAGGGCGAAGACGAGCACAGCGAGGCAATCTGGCTGGTACACGGTGCCCAGGCAGTCGCCTCGCGAACCGCCGACCTCATCGGCGAGACACAGCAGTTTCTCCTCTATGCCTGCTCGGAACTCTCGATGCTGGAAGACCCGATACTGAGCGCACTCGAAGCCGCCGACGACGACGGTGTGACGGTGTTCGTCGCCAGCGCGAATCCGGACGTTCGTGAGGCGGCATCCGAGCGCTTCGAGACGGTGCGCATCCCCGACGAGCGCCACCCCGACGCCAGCGGTGCCCGCGTGCTGGTCGCCGATGGCGAGACAATGGTGTTGAGCGTCTACTCCGCTGCAAACGTCACCGACGGACGAGAGGAAGTCGCCTTCTGGAGTTCCGGCAACGCCTTTGCGTCCGTGCTCGGTGGCTTCCTGCTGGAGTGGTTCGAGTCACCCCAGGCGATAGACGCCTGACTCGCGTTCCGAGTCGAACCGCTGAAGCACACGCCACCCAACGTGTGGATATGGGAACACCGCTGCCCGACCGGAACGAACAGACCGAGGAGGTCATCGAACGCCTCCACGAGGAGTATCCCGACACGACCATCTCGCTGAACTTCTCGACGCGACTGGAGTTGCTCGTCGCCGTCATTCTCTCTGCGCAGTGTACCGACGAGCGAGTCAACAAAGAGACAGCACACCTCTTCGAGAAGTACGAGTCGGTCGATGATTTCGCCGATGCAGCCCAGGACGAACTCGCCGAAGACCTCAACTCCATCACCTACTACAACAACAAGGCGAGTTACATCCGCGAGGCCTGCCAGCAGATACGCGAGGAACACGACGGTGCAGTGCCCGACACGATGAGCGAACTGACCGACCTCCAGGGTGTGGGACGCAAGACGGCCAACGTCGTCCTCCAGCACGGCCACGACGTGGTCGAAGGCATCGTCGTCGACACCCACGTCCAGCGTCTCACACGTCGCCTCGGCATCACCGAGGAGAAGCGTCCAGAAGCCATCGAAGACGACCTCTTCCCGGTCGTTCCCGAATCGGAGTGGCAGGAGTGTACCCACCTGTTCATCAGCCACGGCCGGGCGGTCTGTACGGCACGCAATCCCGACTGTTCGGCGTGTGTCCTCGCGGATATCTGTCCCTCGGAGAAAGGCGATAGCAGCGTCGACCTCGCCAGCGGTGAGGCGTGGGACTGATGCGGATTGCTGTACCTGTTTTTCGAGACGACCGTACGCCTTCGTGCGGTCAGTCCGGTACTGACGTACAGCCGTCCGTATGACTCAGTTGAACACGTACTGCGTCAGATACCGGAGCACTCCGACGAGGTACGCGAGTATCCAGAAAAAGACGTAGCCGAACACGCCGATTCGGAGACGACTCCGCCAGTGGTCGAGGTTATCCAGCCCGATTTCTTCGAGGAGGACGTCCTCGTCGTAGTCGTTGTAGAGGTCGTGTTTGCGCTTTGCACGGAAGATGCGGACGATACCTGTGCCACCGAACGCGAGCAACGCGTAGGCCTGCAAGCCGAGAAAGGCGTGGACGAGTGCGGCACCGCTGTACTGATTGGTTAGACGGGGAATCATCCAGACGAGCATGGGTATCGTCGTCAGCGCCAGCCCTGCACCGATGAACTTCAGGTGGTGCATCAGCACGTCCCACGTCACCGGCTCCGTCTCGATGATGTAGTAAGCGCCGTACAGAAAGCAGGGAAAGCTGAGTGTCACAGCGACCGTCACGACTGTCGCTATCCACGAGTTCGTCGACTCCAACATTGCAGTCGCTTGGGAGCCAACGGGCTAAAACGTGCCGAAGGCACTCCGATGCAGTGGTCTACTCAGTCGTCCTCGTCCAGTTTCTCGTCGAGGAAGTCTTGGGCGTCTTCGAGTATCTCCCGGGGGCCGTCCTGCGTGACGGTGTTGATCGCCTGTTCGTAGTCACGCCACTGCATATCCCGATGCTCCGAGGAGAGCTCGGCCGATGCCTCGAAGGACTTGGCGACGAACAGGTGGACAGTCTTGTGAATTGTCTTGCCGTTGGCTTCGAACACGTAGTCGTAGTCTTTGCGGAACCCATCTAGCAGCCGGAAGTCGTAGATTCCGGCCTCCTCTTTCACTTCGCGAATTGCGGTCTGCTGGAGTTCCTCGTCGCCCTCGACGCCGCCTTTCGGAAATTCCCAATCGCCAGGACGGCTCTTCAGGAGGAGGTACTCCCGCCGACCACGAGTATCGCGAAAGAGGATGGCTCCCGCGCTCGTGGCCTCTATCATTAACCGACCCTACTCGGTCATGCGTTAAGTGAATGTCGGAGCCAGCGTCACGGTGTATCGGCAAAGCGAATGGGTTTTGAGCCGTGACCGTCCATCGGTGGATATGCCGTTCGTCACGAAGCTTCGGCTACAAAGCGGGGACAGAGCGGCGCTGGACGGCGTGGTGACCGACATCAAAGAGACCGCCGAGCGCAAGGGGGCCGAACTGAAAGGACCGCATCCGATGCCTCCGGACAATCTCCGCGTCCCGCAACACGCGGGCGTCGATACGGAGAAGACGTTCGAATCCTGGGAGTACACCGTCTACACGCGAACTATCGAAATCGTCGGCCACGACGAGTTCGCTCGCGCCGTCGCCGAGTGGTCGTACCCCGACAGCGTCCACGTCACCGCAGAGGTCGAACAACTCCGACAGACCGGCGACAGCTGAGAGTATAAAAGCGTCCGACGCCACGTTCCCCCATGGCCGTTGCGACCGACACAGACTGGCTGCGAACGCTCCGGAGAACGCTCCACCAGCGCCCAGAGCCCGCCTGGTGTGAGTTCTACACGACCGCGCGCATCGTCGAGGAACTCGAAGCGATCGGCGTCGACGAACTCCACGTCGGCCCCGACGCTATCGACACCGAGGCGCGACTTGGCGTCCCATCGGAATCGGAGATAGCCGAGTGGTACCAGCGAGCCACAGAGACAGACGTCGACGAGTCACTGCTCCAGCGTCTCGAAGGTGGCTACACCGGCGCAATTGCGGAACTGCACCGCGGCGACGGCCCGACCGTCGCGTTGCGCATCGACATCGACGGGCTCCCCCGCGCCGAAAGCGACGACCCAGCCCACCAGCCCGCTGCGGAGGGCTTTCGCTCGAAACACGAGGGAGCCATGCACGCCTGCGGGCACGACGCACACGCGACGATTGGACTGGGTGTGTTGCAGGCAGTCAAAGACAGTGAGTTCTCGGGGACGTTCAAACTCGTCTGCCAGCCAGCCGAGGAACGCATCGGCGGCGGCAAGGCAGTCGCACAGAGCGGCCACCTCGACGACGTGGACACGCTCGTTGCCGTCCACATCGGCCTCGACCACCCGACCGGTGAGGTCGTCGCCGGCATCGACGGCTTTCTCGCGGTGGCACACGTCGAAGCGCGCTTCAGCGGCGAACCCGCTCACGCCGGCGGCCACCCGGGCCAGGGGCGCAACGCCGTCCAGGCGATGGCGACGGCCGTTCAGAATCTCTATGCGATTCCTCGCCACGAAGACGGCGCGACACGTGTCAACGCCGGCCGCGTCGGCGGCGGAACGGCATCGAACATCATCCCCGAAGACGCATTCATCGACGCCGAAGTCCGCGGCGAGACGACCGAACTGATGGAGTACGTCCGCGAGCGTGCCCGCCGCGTCGTCGAAAACAGCGCGGAGATGCACGACTGTGCCGTCGAGATATCGACCAGCGGCGAAGCACCAAGCGCAGAAAGCGACGAGGCAGTGGTCGACCGCGTCGAGGCGGCCGCAAAGCAGGTCGACGGCGTCACCTCGATTCTCCGCCGAGACGAACTCGGCGGGAGCGAGGACGCGACCTATCTGATGCAGCGAGTCCAAGACCAGGGTGGCGAGGCGGGCTACGTCGGCATCGGCACCGACCATCCCGGCGGCCACCATACTGCGACGTTCGACGTCGACGAACGCTCACTCGATATCGGCGTGCGTGTCCTGAGTCGTGCGGTACTGTCGGCACTCGACGAGTAATCGCACGCTCTGTGGTGCATCAGCGGCCCTGAGGAAAGTGATGAACTATCGGTTCAGGGGCCGTCCCAGGAATTGACGGTCGTCGTCCCCGACTCTCCCTTCCAGATGATGTCGACGGTCGCCGACGAGAGGTCGAGATCGCCATTGTCGACACAGAGGTCACGGCTGGTGGTGGTGTCGTGGTCTAGATGTGGCCGTATCTGGACGGTCATCCCGGATTTCATCTCGTCCCCTGGCAGATTGAAGTCGTCGGCGAGGTTGTACTCACCGTCCGGGTCGTCCGTGCCGCCGACGCAGTTTGCGCCCTCGAGGGCGACGTAGGTCTGGTCGGCAGGAATGACATCACCGTTTGCGTGTCGAATCGTCACATTGTCCGACCCGCTCGATGATTCGTACTCGAAGGTGAACTTCGCCGCCGGTGCGGTTTCGAGATTGTCGTCCGAGAGTCCGACGAAGAAACTGGCTGCTGTCGCACCCAGAATAATCGTAATTCCAATCAATAGCACTATCCCGACAACAGGTGAAAGGCCCCGATTTCCTGTGTTGCTTGTCTTACCTAACATACTATCTTCCCCATATCCGTCCGCGCCAAACGGTGTCCCACCACCGTTCGGCCAATCTACAATTTGATATTTATCAAGCATCACATTTAAGTCCAACGTAGTTTTTCTGTCTGCGGGAAAACACTCCGACGAACGGGAGTGTCGACACGGAACGGTTCGAGTGAACTCCGGATATTCGGTCAGTACTTCGGCTCAGCGCCGGTCACGTCGTAGACGCGACTCATCAGATCGTCGCGTTCGGCACGCCACTGCTGGAAGTTGGCGGGCTCGGACGGATAGCGCTCGTAGTGACCGAGTAACTCGTCGGCAAGGTTTTTCGTCTTGCGGAGGTCGTTGATGGTGTCCCAGTGGCCATAGGACTTGATGGCGGTCTTGAGTTTCAGCCAGAGGCCGATATTGGTCGACCCTTCGTAGAGGGCTTCCGAGAGGTTCTCGACTGGCAACGCAGCCAGCAGTCCCATCAGGTCGTCGACGTCCGTCGCCGTCGTGAAGATGTTGTACACGTCGAGCGCCGCATACCGAGCCCCGAAGTGCTCCATGACGCGCTCGTTGTAGTGCCAGAGTCGGCTCTCGCTCACGTCGTTTGCGTCGATAGCCGAGATGGCTGTCTCACCTGCGTACTGGCCCGCGTAGGCAGCACCGGCGATACCGCCGCCGGTCGTCGGATTGACGTGCCCTGCAGCGTCGCCGACGGCCATATACCCGGGTGCAACCGCCGAGTCGTACGGCCGGCGGGTGGGAAGGGCCGCGCCGAGTTTGTCGTCGACGGTCGCACCGTCGAACTCCTCGCGGTCGCGCAGGTCGTCTTTCAGGTCGTCGACCAACTGCATCGGCTCCTCGGTCATCTGGAAGCCAAGGCCGACGTTGATTTCTGTCTCGGTTCGCGGGAAGTACCACAGATAGCCCGCGGCCCGTTCGGTCGGCTTGAACACGAGCGCGTCCGACCACTCGACGGGTTCGTCGACGGTGACGATCTCGCGATAGGCCGAGCAGAACTGCGAGTACTGGACCTTCGTGTCGAACGTCGCCTCCTCGAAGTCGGTCTTGTCCTGCAACAGTGAGAGCGCGCCTGCGGCATCGATGACCAACTCCGCGTCGTACTCGACGGATTCGCCCTTGCAAACGGCCTCCAGTCCTTCGACACGCCCGCCGTCGGTCTGTCGGACGTCCTTGACGACGGTGTTGAAGTGAAAGGAGACACCGGCATCCTGGGCACCGTCGATGAGGCGACGGCCGTACTCCCAGCGGTCGATGACTGCCAGTTCACCGGGGACGGGGATGTCGACTGTCGTGTCGAGCTGGGGAATCTCGAAGCGGCCGTGGTCGACGTCGGTGTTCGTGAAGGCAGATTCGATCTGTGATTTCGGGATGGCGTCGGGGAACTCACTCGCACCTTTGAGGGCGTCGCCACAGGCGATGTGTCCAGCTTCCTCCTGGTCTTTGCGCTCGACGATTACCACATCGTAGCCCGCATCAGCGAGTGTCGCCCCGGCGTAACAACCGGACGTGCCGGCACCGACGATGGCCACGTCCACCTCGTGGGTAGTCATGTCCTTCTGTCCATGCCCAAGGTGCAAAACTCTTTATTTGCGGCAATGACCGGCGAGCCGAGATAAAGAGTTTTGTCTGGAACCGTTCTACCGGGTGCCATGACAGACTACACAGTCGAGTTCGTCGGGAAAGACGAGACGATTACCGTCTCCGACAAGGAGACTATCCTCTCACGCTGTATCGAGGAGGGTATCGCACAGGAGTACTCCTGTCGCGTCGGGATGTGTCTGGCCTGCTCGGTGAAAATCGTCGAGGGAGAGGTCACACAGCCTGCTGCCCGCGGTCTGACCGAGGACGAACGCGAAGCGTACGCACTGACGTGTATGGCACGGCCGAAAACCGACCTCCTCCTCGAACGGGGGAAGTACCCGCCGAGCATCGAAAGCGAGGCGACGGCAGACGACGGCCCGGTGGCCGCCGACGACTGATCAGTCGTCTGCCGCCTCGGGTGGCCGTGTCCCGACGTTCGACTCGTGTTCTCGTGCGCGTTCGCGCATCTCCTCGGATATCGCTGGTGCGTCCGCCTGCGTGAGTTCGCCTGCTTCTTCGAGTTCTTCCAGTGACATCGGGAACGTGCGAAGCCCGTAGTGAATATCGATGCCCGCACGCGCGCCCTCGCCCAGTGCAGTCGGCACCTGATTGTGACCGGGTGTCACGTCACCGACAGCGTAGACGCCGTCGACGCTGGTGTTGCCGTGGTCGTCAACCGCGATGGTGCCGTCGTCGTTTCGCTCACAGCCCAACTGTGCTGCAAGGTCGGTGTTGTACTGTGAGCCGTACATCGCAAATCCGCCGCGGTACTCGCGTCGCGAGCCGTCGGCAAACTCCAGCGCTTCGAGCCAGCCGTCCTCGCCGTTCTCGACGCCAGTGACCTCCTGGTCGATGATATCGACGGGATGGCCTCGGAGTTGTCGGCCAACGTCTTCGTCCCAGGTTGGCTCGTCGCCGTTCAACAGCACGTCCACCTCGTCGGTGAAATTCAGCATAATCATCGCGACGTATGCCACGCTGTTGCTGTGACCCATGACGTAGACGGGTGCGTCGACGAACATATACGCGTCACAGTGGAGACAGTAGTGGAGTCCGCGGGCGGTTCTGGGCGCGGGCGGGTCTGGTCGACCGTCGCTGAACCCCGTCGCCAGCACGACCCGGTCGGAGACCAGCGTCGCGTCGTTTGCTTCCAGACGGAAGCGCCCGTCGTCGGTTCGCTCGGCGCTGTCGACGAAATCCCGGAGATGTGTCGCACCGTATCCTTTGACCTGTTCGAGACCGGTCTGGAGGAACTCCTTTCCGTGGGTCTCCTCGGTGACACCGATGACGTTGTGCGTGTCGGCCATCATCGCCGCGCGGCCACCACCGCGGTCGACGAGGGCCGTCTCGTGGCCCAGTCTCGTCGTGTACAATGCTGCGGTCAACCCCGCCGGCCCGCCACCGACGACTGTAACTTCGAACTCCTGCTCGGCGCTCATACTGGTTTCAATTACACGGCTGGTCGTATTTCAACTTCGTGTACTCGGTTCGTCTTTCGGGTCATCCGGTCACCGTCTGTCGTCACAACCCGGTGAGATGTCGGGGACAGGGTGGTCGACACCGGTTGTACGCAGGTGATTTGCCCGTCGAGAGACACCAGAAGGATAGCCCATATATGCATGGGTCACGTAGAACTTCCCGACACTGGCGTCAGCGGAGGGCGCACCCTTAAAACTATGACCAGCCGCGTATACAGACTTCACTCGACACTGGAACTGCCCCTTGAGGACGTGTACGAGCATTTCGACGACACAGACCTCCCACCGGAGATCGACGATGTCGATATTACACGTCGCAACAATACACTCATTATCAGCGCAGTTCCGTCCGACGACAGCATCAGCAAGTACACACCGACCGCACAGCTCAAAGCGAGCGTGACGGAAAACCGTGTCTACGAGGAAGACCCCGAAGAACAGGAGGGGGCAGGCCCACCATCCGGACGGCGTAGCGGGGGGTCGCCACAGTGGGGCGCGTTCGAAGAGGAGGAAGAAGAAATCGAATCAGAACTGGTAGAGTACGCCTGCTTCAAGGGCGACCGCGAGACGGTACTCCAGAACAGCGCACTCCAGTTTGAGATGTTCCAGGTACTCTGTGGCGTTGCCCAAAACGCGGAGAAAGGCGCACTCACTGCCATCGCCTCGATAGACGAAGAACTCGAAGCGTTCCGCATCGTCGATGGCGAACGACAGCCAGCCTCGATTACCGTCACCGAAGACCCGAGCGACGAGGAAGGCGAAGACGCCGTCGACTGGCGCGACAACAAGTTCATCAGCGACTGACCCGTCTGTCCGTTTATTACCGACCATCCGTGCGTTCGCTGACGGCTCGAACCCGAAACAAACTTAGTAGACCATATAATTATATCTAATTACATCATGGCGAGCAACGCTCAGTTTCCGGAGTATCTCGACGTAAACTACGAAGCAGGCACTGGCGAAGACCCAGAGGACTACCCTGCGGTTGAAGACAAAATCGAGAAAGCCATCGAAGTCACCGGAGAGGGTCTCGAACAGTACGAAAACCCTGTCGTGATGTGAACT
>CAZFOF010000028.1:0-14968 GCA_964520265.1 uncultured Halobacteriales archaeon
AGGAGTCCGATTACTTCTCGTACCTGCCGATGGCGTGGGTCGGCGAGCAGATGATTCTGCTCGCGGCCGCGTTCGTCGGTGGCTGGACGGCGAATTTCCCCGAACAGCCCGAAACCGAGGAGGAAGACCTCCGGGAGATTGGCCCGGAAATCATCTTCTCCTCACCGAACAAATACGAGGCGTGGGTCGCCGACATCAAGGCGAAAATCGAGAACACCACCCGATTCAAAGGCTGGGTCTACGAGAAGGCGATGAGCATCGGCCGGAAGTACGCCGATTACATCATCGGTGACAAAAACGACAAGGAGCCACCTGCCTGGCTCCGTGCCGCCCACTGGCTGTCGTACTGGGTCGCCTACCGGCCGATTCTCGACAAAATCGGTCTCAAGCGTGCGAAAAACGTCTACACCGGTGGTGGGCCACTCGGCGAAGACCACTTCGAGTACTACCACGCCATGGGTGTCCCGCTCAAGCAAATCTGGGGACAATCCGAAGTGTGTGGATTCGTGACGATGCACCGCGAGGACGACGTCCAGGTCGAAACTGTCGGCGAGGTGTTCCCGAACGTCGAAGTCGGTATCACGCCCGGCGGCGAACTGCTCGTCCGTGGGCCGGTCGTCACCTCCGGCTACTACGGAATGCCCGAGAAGACCGAGTCGGCAATCGAAGACGGGTGGCTGCACACCGACGACTTCGGTGCACTGACAGAGGACGGTCACGTCAAAATCTTCGACCGGATGGACGACGTGCTGGAACTGTCCGATGGCACCGCTGTCGCGCCAATCAGCGTCGAGACCAAACTCAAATTCAACCCCTACGTGAAAGAGGCGATGGTCATCGGCGACGGCCGCGAGGAACTGACGGCGGTGGTGAACATCCGCTACGACAACGTCGCAGAGTGGGCCGACCAGCGGGACATCCAGTACGCTGGCTACCGCGACCTGACGCGGAAGGAACCAATCCTCGAACTCATGCGGGGGGTCGTTGCAGAGACCAACGAGGAACTCGAACACCCGATACAGCGCTTCGTGTTGCTGTTCAAGGAGTTCGACGCCGACGATGGTGAACTCACCAGAACCGGCAAACTCCGACGCGAGGTCGTCATGGACAGATACGACGAACTCGTCACGGGCCTGTACGACGGCAGCGACGAGATAGAGATGGAAATCACGATCACCTATCAGGACGGACGTGAATCGGACGAACACGGCGTGATGAAAGTTGTCGACGTTGACGAACCACAAGCAGAAGACGCCGATCTCGAACTGGAGGTGGAGTAGATGGTTGACTTGACGACCTTCTTCGATATCGTCGTCTCGGGCATCGGCCTCGGTGCGCTGTACGCGCTCGTTGCGATGGGCTTTTCGCTCATCTACAAGGTGACTGGTGTGCTCAACTTCGCACAGGGTCAGATAGCGATGGTCGGCGCTTACACCGTCGTCATCTTCGGCACGACTGCCCTGTTGTCGACAGCGATACCCGCATACGCAGCCGTTGCCGTCACGATTCTTGTCGGTATCGTACTCGGCATACTGCTCGAACGTGTGATTTTCCGGCAGTTCATCGGCGAACCTGTGCTGTCGGTCATCATCGTCACGCTGGCACTGGGCGGTATCTTCGAGGGTTTCATCGCCTTCCTCTTCGGCCGGAATTTCAAGGCCTACCCGCAGGAACTGGCCTTCAACTGGGACGTTTCATTGCCACTCGGTGCGTCCATGCAGGGTGCATATGCTGTGGCAGTCGTCATCGCGTTGCTCATCGTGGCCGCGCTGATGCTCTTCTTCCGGAGTACGGTCACCGGGTCGATTCTCCGGGCGTCGGCAAGTGACGAACAGGCAGCGATGGTACTCGGTGTCTCCATCGAGCGCACTATCGCGCTTGCGTGGACGATTTCCATCGCCATCACTGCAATCGGTGGTATCCTGCTGGCGATGTCGAGCGGTGGGGCCGCCTTCTCCATCGAGAACACCGGTATCATCATCTTCGCTGCCGTCGTCTTCGGCGGTCTCGACAGTATTCTCGGGGCCTTCATCGGTTCCATCATCGTCGGCTTGCTCCAGGAACTGGGGTCGTTCTATCTGGAAGGCGGTTCCGCAGTCATCGACTTCGGTCCTGGCTTCGGGGAGATACTGCCGCTTATCTTCCTGCTTGTCGTCATCATCGTGAAACCGTACGGTCTCTTTGGCACAGAACGAATCGAGAGGCTCTAACAATGGCAGAAAACGCTCTTTCGCGCGCCGGTTATCGGCGCTCCGACCACGAATCGCCGACTGCTCGGGCAGTCGTGACTACTCGGGGGTGGAACGATGCCCTGCGGTGAGTATTTCACCGATTACGAGTCCCGAATGGGACTGTTCCGCTGGCGCACACAGAAGATAGTGCTGGTGCTTGCACTCCCAATCCCGCTGATGCTTCCCTTCCTCTTTGGAGGGGGAACATTAGAGCTCATCACACAGGCGTACATCACCGTGGTCGCCGTGCTCGGTCTGAACGTCATCCTCGGATACGCCGGCGAGATTGTGCTGGCACAGGGTGCGTTTATGGCAATCGGTGCCTATGCGGCCAGTCGCGTCCTGACAGCGGGACTTGGACTGTTGCCGGCACTCGTCGTCGGCGGCTTCGCCTCGGCTATCGTCGCCGTCGGCTTTGGCCTCCCGTCGTTCCGTGTCAAGGGATTCTACATCGCCATCTCGACGCTGGCACTGCAGTTCATCTCGCAGTGGTTTTTCTCCAACCCTCGCGCCGAGGCAGTTCACGGCGGCAGCAGACAGTTCTTCCCCAGCACCACTGGAATTGTCGGTGATATCGGTACTATCGGCACCACCATCGACAAGTATTATCTAGCTCTGGGCGCGGTGTTGTTCTTCGCGTTGCTGTCGTTGAACATCTCCAGAACCGGCATCGGGAAGACGTTCCGAGCAGTTCACGAGAACGACCTTTCGGCGGCTGTTCTCGGTGTAAACGTCTTCAAGAACAAACTGATGGCCTTCGCCGTTGGCGGCTTCATGATTGGAGTCGCCGGTGGCCTGTTCGGCTTCCAGACCACATTCATTCAGCCCAGCTTCTTCGAACTCGACTTGACGCTGCTCCACTACGTCATGTTGCTGTTCGGCGGCCTCGGACGGGTCTGGGGTGCGCTCCTGGGTGTTGGCGTCGTCGAACTGTTACAGGACTTCCTGGGTAACTTCCTCCAGGAGGTCGGCAGTGGAGCTACCAAATTTAGCAACGTGGATCCGTATTTTGTCGGCCCTCTCCTCGACCAGTCCCTGCAGCCGCTCGCGGGTACGACTGCCACCGCCCTGGAGCCGGTCTTTTTCGGCTTCATCATCATCATCGTCCTCGCCGTCGAGCCAAAGGGGGTGTTGGCTTTGCTCGGCAAGATCAAGGAATACTTACGAACCTGGCCGTTCGCCTACTGACTTCGGTCAGTCGAACGGCCTGCGTCTTCGGTCGGCCACGCATTGCCGTCGTTTCTTCGCTCGTCTGAGAGAGGTGTCGTTTCCGTGGCGGAATTTTATGTGGTGTGTCTCCGTGGGTATACACGATGTACGATTCCGAGACTCTCGCAGCCGTCCGTGAGCAACTGGAACGGGTAACAGACCACGAGTTCTACGCCGAGAAGTTCGCCGATGCCGATGTCGACCCCGCCGCTATCGACTCCTGGGAGGACTTTCGTGACCTGCCGTTTACGACGACGCACGAACTCGAAAATGACTTCGAATCGGCCCCGCCGACCGGGTCGCTGTACGACGGCGCGGCGATGGTCACCTTCTCGCCGATGGGGGAGGGACTCCAGCCAGTCTTCGACACCGAGGACGATATCTCCCACCAGGCCCAAGTCAACGCCGGCGTCTTCGAGCGCCTGGGTGTCGAACCCGGCGACCGCGTCGTGAACACCTTCGGCTATCAGCTGTTCGGTACCGGCTACGTCATCCATCGAGCACTCGAAGAACTCGGTGCGGAAGTGTTCCCACTCGGGCCCGGCGACTCCGAACAGGCCGCGGATATCATCGAGCAGTACGACGTCGATGTGCTCATCGGCAACCCGAGTTTCGCACTGAAAATCGGCGAGGAGGGCGGCTCCGTGGATACCTTCGTCGGTGCGGGCGAACCGTTTACGTCTATTCCCGGCCGGCGCGACGCCGTCAAGGATGCTCTCGGTGCATCGACGGCGGCTGACTACTTCGGGACGCGCCACATCATGCCGGTCGCAGCAGAGACCACCGATGAGGCTGGATTGCACGTCGTCGACGACTACGCCATCGTCGAAATCGTCGACCCTGACACCGGCGAGGTACTCGAGGAGGGCGAACGCGGCGAAGTCGTCGTCACCCACGTCAACAAGGAAGGCATCCCGCTCGTCCGCTACCGGACGGGTGACCTCGCAGAACTGGAAACTCGGGGTGAGGAAGTGGTCATGCCCGATGGCGTCATCGGTCGCACCGACGAGCGCCTGAAGGTCAAGGGCGTGAAAGTCTATCCCGAGAGTATCGAGACGGTACTCGCGAGTTTCGAGGGACTCACCGGCGACTACCGCATCGAAGTCACACAGCCAGAGAGCACAGACCGTATGACTATCGTCTGTGAGGGTGAGGCCGATGCTGATGCACTGCTCGCTGCACTCGGTGACCGACTTCTCGTCTCGCCCGATGCCGTCGAACTCGTCGACGACCTGGAGACCGACGGCATCGTCGACGACCGCTACTAGGCCTCGCCGAGGAATCGCCTGGCCGTCCGCGAGAAGAGATCCCGCTGTACCTCCGTCGGGAGGTCACGCGAGAGGAGATGTTCGCGTTCTTTCTCGTAGGGGTAGGGAATGTTGGGGTAGTCCGAACCGTACATAATCGACTCGGAGAGGTCGATGAGTGTCTCGTCGGCGATTGTCGACGGGTCGAAATCCATGTACTCCTCTGCGACGCTCGACATCGCGAAGGTCGTATCGAGAAAGACAGTGTCGTACTCGCGGGCGAGAGCGACGAACTCCTCGACCTCGTAGGTACCCATGTGGGCGGCACAGACGCGGATATTCGGGTAAGAGTCGAGAAACGACTGGAACCGCTCGATGCCGACGTTCGGGCTGTCCTCGAACATCGGAGCGGTGCCAGCGTGGAGCATCACCGGTGCGTCGTGCTCGGCGACAACTTCGTAGGCGGGGTCGAGACGCGCATCGTCTGCCGGGAATCCCTGCACGGGCAACTGGAACTTCAATCCGCGTGCGCCGGCGTCGAACGCATCGGCGACGATACTGCCAATGTCGTCATCTTCGGCGTGTACCGTCGCGAAGGGAATCGCGAGATCGGATTTAGCCGCTGTCTCACAGACCCACTCGTTGAGGTCAGCGGCGGCACCGGGACGGGCGACGTAGGGCAGCGCGAGGAACTCCTCGACGCCGGCGGCCGTCAGGTCGTCGGTCATCCCGGACAGGTCGGTCGGGTGGTCGAACTCCCACCGTGCGGCATCGTGGAGTGCCTCACGGATTGCGGCCATCAGCCGGTCTGGCATCAGGTGGACGTGAGCGTCGACGACACTGGAGACCGGAAACTCACTCATCGATTGACTCGCTGTCGGTGACTGCGTCTCCTCGAATTGCTGTCGCGGCTGTGTCGCTCGGGTCGTCCATGCGTTTCTCTACTCCGGATAGGACGGTCAGCTCAATAAATCATCTGCCCGTGCCGGGAAACGACTATGCCGCCGGTAGTCGTTGAGACGCGCATGAAGGATGTCGTCCAGCACAACTTCGACGTGAGCGTCTCGGCATACGGTGCATACGAGCGACGGACACGACGGTTTAGCGCACTCACACGACTGCTCTGGGCCGAACTGGCCGCTCACTCTGATGGTGACCTGACGACTGTCCTCGACGCCGGCGCGGGAACTGGCGTGAGCACGACGGTGTTGCAGTCGTCGGCAGACCGCGTTGTCCCCCTCGATATCAGTCGCGAGATGCTCACAGAGAAGCCAAATCCCAATCGCGTGCAGGGAGATTTCGACCATCTGCCATTCTGTGATACCACGTTCGACGCGGTCGCATACACCGCCTCGCTGTTTCTGGTTCCAGACCCTGCTGTCGCTGTCGACGAGGCGACTCGCGTGCTCCGAAGTGGTGGGGTCGTCGGTGCCGTTGCACCGCTTGGCTGGTTCACCGACGGCGAGGACACCTTCGATTCGCTTCCACGAACCTCGCGGTCGCCAACGTCGACGAGTGAGGTTCGGCGTGCCATCGAGTCCGCCGGTGACTGCACGACAGGCACCTGGTCGTTTCCCACGACGGCAGAAATTATTCGGCTGTTTCACGAAATTCCAGCGATGGCCGCTCGTCTCTATCCTCGCGAAGACCCAGACGAACGCGTCCGAAAAACGCGGGAGCTACTCGGTTCCCTCGAAGGTACCTTCGAACAACGGTGGCGGTGGGTCGTTGCGCGCATCGAGTAACACCGTGTATGGCCAACTCCAGTGGGCATTATAATAAAAATACAGTATAATAAAATATATTATAATTGTGTAGAAATTTAACTCCGGATGCTGGTGCCCTCAGTTAGCGAATAATAGTTATTTTACTAATAAGCCTAAAACCAATATATTTAGAGGGAATAAAATGCAGATAGGTTTTCAAATCTCTTTATAATTGTATTATATGCGCCTACTCTCTAACCGGCGTCTTCGGACTCTCTTCCAAATATAACTAACAGATATTTTAGTACTGTACTATAAGATAAGAGAAATTATGAATTGGTTTGTCGAAATCTGCATTAGGCATTACCGAAGACCCTGCAGCACCCGCTATGAGAAAAATACCAGTATTCGAGACGATTTTCGACGTGTTTAGTCGTTTTTCTGGTCGCGAATACTGTACGAACTCGGATTTTCGGATCCGACGAAGATGGTCAGCGCAGTAATCTCCTCGTCGATATCGAAAAAGTCGTGTTCCATCCCCTGTTCGACGAACACCACGTCGCCAGTCTCGACATCGTATGTCTCGTCGCCGACCCGAATCGACCCTGACCCGGAAACGATGTAGTAGACTTCGTCCTCAGTGTGGGGGTTCTTCGGCGACGGCTTTGGATATTGTCCGATTTCGATTGTCACCGAATCTTTATCGAGCACTTCGGTGAACTGGTTCTCGTCGTCTTCGAGTTCCGTGACCAACTCTGCCGTGGAAACGTGTGACATACTGGATTGTCATTACGCTCTCCGACGCTTCAAAGTTCGCTTGTTCGTTTCCAGACAGTCGCTTCCGGAACTGGCTGAGGGGTGTCGCAGAACAGGTACCACACGGCGGAGGCTTCGGTGATAGAACAGGCCGATTTGACGGAGCGAGCACGCACTCGACGGCACCGAGGATGTCTTTTCTAGCGTTCAGCGACCGAGTTCGGCACCGAGCAGCGACAGCGACTCGAAGAAGTTCGGGAACGACACGTCGACGTGTTCGGCACCGCGGATAGTCGTCGTTCCGTCTGCGACGAGACCAGCGACGGCCAGTGACATGATGATTCGGTGGTCGTCACGGCCGTCGACAGTCGCTCCCGACAGCGTCGACTCCCCACCGTGAATTGTCAGGCGGTTTTCTTCTTCCTCGACGGAGGCACCCATCGCAGTCAGTGCCTCGGCCATCGCACTCACTCGGTCTGTCTCCTTGTAGCGGACGTGCTCGGCGTCGGTCATCGTCGTCGTTCCGTCGGCAGCAGCGCCGAGGACGGCAATCGTCGGCAAGAGGTCTGGCGTGTCTTCGACGCTGACCTCGATGCCATCGAGTGCGCTCTGGGAGACGGTAATCTCGCCGGCCTCACGGTTCCATTCGATGTCGGCACCCATCGATTCGAGGATATCGACGATGGCCTGGTCGCCCTGGGCGCTGGGGTATGCGCTGGTGACCGTGACCGACTCATCGCCCGCGAGTGCGCCCGCGGCGAGCAGGTACGATATCGACGAGAAGTCACCGGGAACCTTGTACTCGCCACCGCTCGGTTCGTAGAACTGGCGGCCAGCAACGGAGAAGCCGCGTTGTGTCTGTCGGGCATTGACGCCGAAGTCGTCCATGACCTCGAGTGTGATGTCGACGTAGGGTGCCGATTTGAGTTCGGTCTGCAGCGAGATGTCGACACCTGCGTCCGTGGTGGCGCCCGCCATCAACAATGCCGTGATGAACTGAGAGGAGACGTCGCCGGCGATCGCGACAGTACCGCCGACGAGCGGCCCGCCGACGACCAGCGGTGCCTGGCCGTTGTCTCGCGTCGATTCCGCACGCCCGCCGAGTTGGTCGACCGCACGGAGCAACGGTCCCTGGGGGCGCGAGCGCAGCGAGTCGTCGCCGGTGAGCACTGTCAGTCCGTCAGCCAGTCCCGCAGTAACGCTGACCAATCGCATGGTCGTCCCGCTGTTGGCACAGTCGATGACGTCGTCGGGAACGTCCGGCGTGCCGTTGAAACCGTCCACGTCGAGTTCGCCGGCCTCTTCGTCGTAATCGACGCTCCCGCCGAAGGCTTCGACTGCCTGCATCGTCGCTCCCGTGTCTGCACTCACCAGGGGGTCGGTTATCGTCGCGCCGTCGCCGTAGCCGGCCGCGAGAATCGCACGATGTGTGTAGCTCTTCGATGGGGGTGCCTGTATTTCACCGCTGACAGTCGACTGGGAGATGTCCGCGTCCATGTTCTGCCCGACACAGCGCGGCCGTATCACAGTATCGGACGTACTCTCTGACACGTCGGTGCTGGCCGACGATAGCGCCTGCGACCTCCACGCTCTGGAAGCGGGTGTCGAGAACTCCCTGTTCACCAGTACTGACCAGCACCTCTATTTAATGCCTACGAAGAAGATAACATCGGCAGCTGGCAGAACGTCCGATATATTCCCAAGCGATTCCAACAGAGGACAGCCTATCTCATACTGTTGGCTATAACTTCGTGAACGATTTTGGCATCCCGTTGTGCCAAATCTGTTCACGTACATATAGCCGGGAGTATCAGAGTACGTCGCCGACAGCGACGACACCTTTCATACCGGTGCGGAGGTGTGGCGTGCAGTAGTACTTGTAGATGCCAGTGTCGTCGAAAGTGTGTTCGAACGTGAAGCCGGCCTGTGTGACCAGTTCACTCTCGAACTCGTCGCTCTCTGTGACGACGTTGTGGCCGCCGCCGGCTCCAGTCCACTCCCAGACGACCGTCGTGCCGGGGTCGACGGCGATGGCTGCCGGTGCGTAGGCCCGGTTTCCGCCGTTTCCGGCCACGCCAACTTCGACCGTGGGTCTTGTCTCGCCACGAGCATCGGCGACATCGCCGTCGAAGTTGGTAGTCGTCGAGAGGTATCCATCGAACGTTGCATCCGTCGCGACAGTCGGTCGCGGTGTCCCCGACGGACTCACCCGGTCTCTGCTACAGCCTGCGAGAGCGGCAACCCCGAGTGTGCCCACTACTTCGAGATACGACCGCCGTGTCTGCTCCATACCGGCGCTAATCCAACAGGCGACGAAAAGGTATCCATTTCGCTGGACGGAGGGATATTTACTCCTGGCTCTCCCAGCACCTGTATGCAACCCGACCTCTCCGCACTCGACGATACGCTCGACGCCGACGGTGTCGATGGCTATCTCATCGACGCCGACTCGACGGATTCCGACCAGTACTATCTCTCCGGATTCGACGCGCCAGACCCGTTTATCACGCTGTACGACGGCGAGGTACGCCTCCTCTTCGCCCGGAGTCTGGAGTACGGCCGTGCCGTCTCGGAGAGTCGCGCGGCGACCGTCGAGCGCTACGTCGACTTCGACCACCAGGACAAAATCGAGACCTATGGACGGCGGGAAGCCACCGACCGCGTCCTCGCCGCGTTCCTCGACAGCCACGGCGTCGACTCCGTGGCAGTTCCACCGCGATTCCCGCTGCGGACGGCCGACGGCCTCCGCGACCAGGGCGTCACGGTCGAACCCGACACCGACCAGACGGTCACACAGATTCGCGCGACGAAAACCGACGAAGAGGTCGACCACGTCCGTACCGCCCAGCGGGCTAACGAGGCGGCGATGGACAGAGCCGAGGAACTCATCGCCAGCGCCTCAGTCGACGAGGACGGCACGCTCCGGTACGACGGCGCGACACTGACGAGCGAACGCGTCAAAGAGGAAATCGAGACAACGCTCTTGCGCCACGGCTGTGCGCTCGACGAGACCATCGTCGCCTGTGGCGAAAACGCCGCCCCACGACCGGGGAAGTGGCCCGCTCAGCGCCGACGAACCCATCATCGTCGACATCTTCCCGAAAGACAAGGCCACGAAATACCACGCTGACATGACACGGACGTTCTGTCACGGCACACCCAGCGAGACATTGCAGGAGTGGTACGAACTGACCGCACGCGCGAAGCAGGCCGCACTGGAGACGGTCGAACCGGGAACGACCGGCGAAGCAGTCCACGACGCGGCCTGTCGCGTCTACGAGGACGCGGGGCTCCCGACGCTCCGAAGCGACGAACGCACGGAGACGGGATTCATCCACTCGACCGGCCACGGCGTCGGTCTCGATGTCCACGAACTCCCCAGCGTCGCCCCCGGCGGCGGGGAACTCCAGCCCGGACACATCATCACTATCGAACCGGGACTGTACGACCCCGATGTCGGTGGCATCCGCATCGAGGACATCGTTGCCGTGACCGAAGACGGCTACGAGAACCTGACTGACTACGCCGAGCGATTCGTGGTCAGTGCGGACTAGACCTCGACAGGCTCGCGGCACCATCATGAACATTTATTATGTTCCGCTCGTGAGTAGGTAGTACGATGCTCGCGGTACACGCAGTACGCTGTTCACTTTGACTCCCCCAGTGTCGTTTCCCGACCGATTTCCGCCGACTTTCCAACAATGAGCACACACCCACAACACACCCCCTCACAACCCACGACACGTACCGCGAGCACACCAACGACGTTTACAACACGAGAGGCGCCACAGACGTTCGACCCGCACAACACCGATCCCTGTCCACGCATGTTCGCCGACAAGTGGACGACCGACGAGTAGGAACTGGACTCGCCGCCAGTGGCTTGCCGACACTCCTTTGAGCCGTCGCCGTCTCTCACCGCATATGACCGAGTACACGACGGTCTCGATTCCCAAAGACCTCGGTGACAGAGTCGAGGAGACAATCGAAGGCACCAGTTTCTCGAGTACGAGCGACCTCGTCCGGTTTCTCCTCCGGAGTATCGTCATCCAGCACCAGCAGAAGGGTGAACTGACAGAGGCTGAGTTTTCAGAGATTGCCGACCAGCTGTCCGACCTCGGTTATCTCGACTAGAGCGCTGTCTCTTCTTCTGGTGGTTCGACGTCGAGAATCGTCAACTCTTTCGTTCGGCCGTGGCGGTCGAAGACGGCCATCGAGTCGTCGTCCCACGGAGGTACTGCAACGAAGACCACCTCTTTCAGGTCGTCTCGCTTCGAGAGTGCCAGTCTGCCGTCGGGATGGGAGACGAACTGTCCCTGTGTCTGCCCGACAGGTATCCCGAGGTCGACGCCGAAGACGGCGTTTATGGGACCGCCGGCGTCGGGGAGGTAGAAATGGGTGAAAATCGGCGTCTCCGGGTCGAGGTCTGCGTCGGGAATGTCCGCTGCCGTCGTAATCGCGAGTGGAATCGTCGTCGATTCCGGTTCACTTTCGCTGGCCAGTCGCAACAGCGTGTCGACGAGACCGCGGGTCGCATAGAGCACATTTGTAGTTGGGTGCCACGCCACTTATTATGGCGGGCTACCCGACCCCAGTTGGGCTCTGTGGGTGTCACCCCGGCAGAAACATCCGGAGGTTTTTCACGTAGAGTCCGGGCGTGCGGCCGCGCGCTCCGGAGATTGCGTCGTCGAGCGCGGCGGTGGCGTCGTCGTGGATGCCTTTGCCGTGACCGACCAGAATCCTGTTCGGGTCGAGGCGAGCGAGTTTCTTCGGTGGTTTCAACCGAAGCGCTGGATGGACACCGAGACGTTCACTCCCTGCAAGGGAGTACTCGACCGTTCCAACTGCCTCCGGCACGAGGAGGATGCCGTCGTCTTCGCCGTATAGTGCCGCTTCGCTCCAGGCAAAGTTGTCGACAACTTTGTGCACACCGTAGCCGGTGTCGGCCAGTTCCCGATGCAGCAACTCGACGGGCGCGTCGAACTCGTCGGCGATGCCTTGCATGAAATCCGGGAGATGAACCGACACGTCGTGTCTGTTCGCCACGGCGGCCGCGTCGCGCTTGTGTCGGTCGAGGAGTGTGACCACACCGGCGACGGTGCCCAGTTCCGCCAGCATCTCGTCGAGGCCCTCGACATCGACGGGGTCGATGACCCAGACGTCGCCATCGACAGCCAGCGCGTGACTGGCCCGCTGCATGGCCTCCTCGGGATAGGCAATCCACCCGACTCCCGCCGCTCCGCTATCAGTCTCGTAGCGGTCGATTTCGCGCCAGTCGGCCGCCGTTCCGGATTCTTTCGTTGACATACCTACACTACGCTCCGACCGGGCAAAAAGAGAGTACCCAACGTGGTTGGCTGGCGACCCCTCGACACCGACCCGAATCCCCGCGTGCCAAACCGATTTGTCGCTTGCCGTCGAAATGCCGGTATGCTCGCTGGTTGTCGATGGCTCGCACTGGAAGTGAAGTACCTAGACCGTGCGCAGTCGTTCTACGAGGCGTTTCTCGACCTCGATGTCGTCGGCACGCGTGAGGGCGAGGTTGCCCTCGCTGTCGGAGACGCCGAACTGGTGCTTCGCCAGCCTGGCACCGTCCCGCGTGGTGGGTTGCACACCCACTACGCCATGACGGTTCCCACAGGCGAGTACGACGACTGGTACGACCGTCTCGAACAGCGGTTCGACCTTGACGAACACACGTTCGGTGACGCTCGCTCGCTGTACTTCTACGACACGGAGGGCAACTGCGTGGAACTCGGCGAGCGCGAGACAGCAACGTCGGGCGTCTCCGCCCTGTTCGAAATCGTCCTCGAAGTCGAAGATATCGACCGGGCGCTATCCTTTTACACCGACCTCGGCTTCGAGACGGTCGACACCGGCGACGAACGCCAGCGCGTGCGTCTGACGACCGGCGAACTCGACATCGAACTCTGGGAACCACATCTCGGGTTGGCCGATGCCCGCGGCGGCGTCCACGTCGATTTCGGCGTCGCGTGTCCCGACCCGGATGCTGTTGCAGACCGAGTTGCCGAGGACGCACGCGCACTGGCGGAGACTCCGGACGGCGTCTGTCTGCGCGACCCCGACGGGCACGCAGTGACGCTGGTCAGCTGAGACGGTCGGCGTCGATATCGACGCCCGGTGGCGTCACGATGAGGAAATCCCGGAAGTGCATGAGTTCTCCCCCGCCCTCTTTGATATCTCTGGCAAAGTCCGCTGCCAGTTCGTTCAGGTCGCCTTCGACGTTCAACACGAGGACGGCCCCGGCGTCGATGGTCGCAATCCACTCCTGTGGGTCGGTCGTTCCGTCGAGGACACCGAGGACGACCCGTCCGGTTCCGCTGCCGTCGTCTTCGTCGTCTAGCTCTTCTTCGACTGACTGTAGGTCGAGTCCGTCGAAATCGCTCATACACCCCACTCCGCGGGAACGTGCAAAAAGCTCCCGGCAGCGGTGTCGGAACTGTTGTCGGGAGACGGTGGTGATAAATAACACTGGTCAGAGTTGTCTCCTGTATGTCAGAGCGTACTTCTGGTCGACGACGACCAGTCACCGTTGAATCGGTCGGGGAGCTAGCTCTCGTTGCCGCTCTCGTCGCGGCCGGTGGGGACGTGCTCATCCGGATTTTACAGGTACTCGTCGATGGAGGCAACCTCGAAATCGTCGACCTCGTTCGCAGCCAACTGGTCGGGGCTGTCGGGCAGGCGGCGCTTGTCGGTGGTGTCGTCGCTATCGTCTTCGCTGGGACGACGCGTGAGTTCCTCATTCGGGTGGCAGCGGCCATCTACGCCGTAGAGATTGCGCAGTCGATACTGGACGAACTGCTGGATGTCGTTCTCGATGGCGGGACGGCCAACTTTGATGGTATCAATCTGTTTATCTTCCCGCTGTACACCGTCACAACGTTTCTTGCGTTCGTGATGGCGTATCGTCTGTTTCAGGGCAAGACCATCCTCCCGGGCGTGGACTATCGGCTGTGACTCGTTGTCGTGGCATATAATCACATCCACATGATGTCACGGTTAGATTTATATTGCGGGAGGTGCGTCTAACAGATGCCTATGACAAACACGGAGGATTCGTCGGACGCCCCGGCGGATCGAGTTCTTCCAGGGCACTCTGGATAGTACGTCCGAAATTGCGGACGCACGAATTTTCGACACCACGCTCCGAGACGGCGAGCAGACTCCGCGGACATCGTTCTCCTACGAGGATAAACGGGAGATAGCCGCGGTGCTCGACGATATGGGGACACACGTCATCGAGGCCGGATTCCCGGTCAACTCCGACGCGGAGTTCGAGGCTGTCCGTGACATCACGGAGTCCACCTCGACGACAGTCTGTGGCCTCGCTCGCGTGGTCGAGAAGGATATCGAAGCCGCGCTCGACGCTGGCGTCGACATGGTACACACGTTTGTGTCGACTAGCGACGTCCAGCTCGAAGACTCGATGCACGCGACCCGGGAACAGGCCCAGCAGCGGGCCGTCGAGTCTGTAAAGCGCGTGAAAGAAGCCGGTGTCGAGTGTATGTTCTCGCCGATGGACGCTACCAGAACCGACCAGGAGTTCCTGTTGTCCATCGTCGAAGCGACCACCGAGGCCGGTGCAGACTGGATCAACATCCCCGACACGACCGGTGTCGCCACGCCGACGCGGATGGCGAAACTGGTCGGGAACGTCGTCGACGTCGCCGCCGCCGAGGGCGCGCGCGTAGATGTCCACACCCACGATGACTTCGGGCTGGCCGGTGCAAACGCACTGGCCGGTTTCGAAGCCGGTGCCAGCCAGGCACAGGTATCGGTCAACGGTATCGGCGAGCGA
>CAZFOF010000029.1:0-14893 GCA_964520265.1 uncultured Halobacteriales archaeon
TTCAGCGCGGACTCCTCGGTCAACACGGCGAAGTGGTCGGTCTGCTGGCTCCCGTCGCCGATGAGAAAGAGTGGATTTCCGTCGTCGGCGAGATTGTTACTCAGTTTGACTGCAGCCAGATTGACGCGTTCGGTGACGTGGTCGTCGGAATCGACCATCCTGGCAGTCTTCTCTGGGTTCGGTCGGTACGCAACGGCCGTCTCTCCGTCGTGTCGCCAGAGACCGTAGGCGTACTGAACATCGACGTTGACGAACTCGCCGTCGCCCGGCGATCGCTCGGTTTCGTCGTCGCTGGTCGCACGCTCGCCCTCGTCGAGTCGTTGCTGGAAGCCGGGCACATCGAGGTCAGGGTGGCGGTCGAACGACCAGGAACCGCTGGACGGCGTGTGGTCGGGCCACAGCCGAACGGTCGGTGCGTACACCGAGAGGTCGAACTCCGCTTCGACGGTGCGCTCGATTTCACGGAGTTCTATGGCCGTCTCCCGGTCGGCCGGAGCGAGTGCTACAATTGTCCCGTCGTCTGTCAGTGACTCGGCGTACCGCCCGACGACCGCACTCGGGTCGTCGAGTTCCGAGAGCACGTTCCCGAAACAGATGATGTCGAACTGGGCCGATGGCTCGAAATTCTCGGCAGTCTCCCGGTGTATCGTCGGATGGAAGTTGCGGTGTGTCTCTTCGAGCAGTGAATCGAGGACATCGGCGGCCTCGCTTGGTTCGACAGCGTGGTACTCGACGAGCGATTCATCCGGTAGATAATCGTGAATCCCCAACGCGGGACCGCCGACACCAGCACCGATATCGAGGATGCGCGGTCTGGCCGGCAGGAGGTCACCCGCCGCGAGTTCGTCGAGAACGTACTGCACCGTCGCGTAGTAGGCAGGGAGGTGATAGACGGCATACCCCAGCGCCGTCTCGTAGTCGTACGTGACAGCGTCACCGTCGAGGTAGTTGGCTTTGAACGAGCGAATCCGCTGACGGAGACGGTTGCCGCTCTCGCCGTCGGGCCAGCCAGGGCCGTATTCCTCGACCAGGAGTCCTTCGAGTGCCCGCGCGTACGCCTCTGGCATCGCCTCGACACCGTCGAAGGACGGCCGGACAGTTCCGTCGGGTGCGGGGACGAACGTCCCGTCCGGTTGCTCTCTGAGACCGAGCGTCACCGCTTCGTCTCGGAGAATCTGTTTGACGACGGCAGGATGGGGTTGTCCCTCGACGTATTCGTGTATCTCGTCGGGGTCGATTGGACGGACGTTCTGGAGGTAGCGAGCGTTGTCGAGTACCTGTCGGCGTGTGTCGTCGTCCATTTCTCACTCACCAGCGTCAGCGTAGAGCGCTTCGAACGTGGATTGGTCGGCATCAGCGATACGCCGGGCGGCCGCTGCCACGTCTTCAGCACCGTCGAAAGCGTGCTGGATATCGCTGTAGACGCGTGCCTCGCCGCTGGTGACCTGCGTTGCGAGAGCGTCGAGTTCCTCGGAGATGGGCGTCTGGAACCGGTCGTCCACCTCCTCTGCAGCCAGTGCGTACGCCAGTACTGCTGTGTGCGTTCGTGCCTGGACTGTCTCCATCGCCTCGTCGTGTTCGCGTGCGGTCGTCTCGAAGAGGTCGTTCCCGCGAGCGTCGAGTGCCGACCGAATGTCGGCCGTGACCGTGCCGGGTTCGTCGACGACCAGCGGAATGTTGCCCGGTTCGTTTTCGGGTGCGAACAGCGGATGGAGGCTCAGCCGTTCACAGTCGGGTGCGTGTGTCCGCATCGTCTCGATTGGCTCGCCCATCGTGCCGGTCACGTCCACGAGCGCCTGCGCTGCTCTGTCCGCGTACTCGGCAATCGCGTCTGTCGCTGCCGGAATCGGCACCGCGAGACAGACGCAGTCGAACGTCTCCGCTGTGTCCGTCGGCACTGCTCGACCGTCGACGGCGTTTGCGGCCGACGTCGCCGCGTCTGCTGCGGAATCAGTAAAGGAAAGCGAGACTGACGCGGGGCCGTCTTCGTGGAGTGTCCGCCCCAGCCAACGACCCATCGCACCGGCCCCGACGACGAGGGTATTCATCGGCGACTGCTTGTCTGTCCCCCGGCAAAAGCAGTTCGGTCGTCACTCCACGACTCTCATTGCGGCTGGAAGCGATGGAGCACGATGTCGGAGTCGTCGTCCCACTCGAAGTTGTCGTGCGCTCGTTCGAGAATCTGCTTGTAGTGGTCTAGGTCTTTGGCACCCTCGGCCTGGGCATCCTCGTCGGTCAGTTCACCGAGTGTCGTCTCGTCCACCGTCACGACTTCGAACGTCGTGTCCTCGATTGTGAAGGTGTCGCCCTCGTCTGCGTACTGCTGTCCGCGATGAATCTGTGTCACTTCGCCATCGAGTGCCTGGTCTTTCATCCGTTCGCTCGGCAACAGCGTCTCGGCATCGAGTTCTGCCATATTCGTCTGTTGGGTCGCGAGTGGCAAAACACTGTTTCCGCCGCCGAAACGGGTATGTCGTTCTCGCACTGAGAGTTCGTCGATGGCTCCAAACGCCTGGACTGCCTTCGTCTTCTTTGGCATCCCTCTCACGCTGGGTCTGCTCGGCGTCTTCCACAGTGGCCGACGACTCGCGGGTCGGTACCGCTGGAGTCCTGACGTGGGAACCGACGTGCGACCGGAGACGCGGGCAGTCCCAACCACGCGCTGGGAACTCGTCAAATCCGGTGTGCTCTTTGCCGGGTCGATGCTTCTGGTTGCTCACTCCGGTCGGTGGCTCCTGCAGATATACGGTCTCCTGTAGAACGGTGTGACCTCAGACGCCGAGTTCCTCGGCGATGTCGTGGATCGTTTCGACAGTGAGGGATGGCTGACCGTCGAACTGCTCCCAGGGGTCGTCGCCGCGATTCATCCAGATACCCTGCATCCCCGCGTGCTGTGCACCCTGGACGTCGAACCACAGTGCTGCTGCGTGGGCAATCTCCTCGATGGGCGTGCCGGTTCGGCTTGCCGCGTGGCGATAGATTTCGGCCGACGGTTTGAACGTCTCTACCTCGTCGGCGCTGATGGTGTCTTCGAGGAGGTGTCCGATATCGGCGTGTGAGACCATCGACTCCAGCATCTCCGGGTTGCCGTTCGAGACGACATAGAGGTCGTAGCCGCCGTCGGCAAGTCGTTCCATCCCCTCGCGTACGTCGTCGAAGACATCGAGTTCGTGGTAGACGGAGAGAATATCCTCGCGTTCTGCCACGGAAATGCTGACGCCGTGGGCGTCCAGAGCATAGTCCAGCGCGTCGCGGTTCATCTCGTAGAATGTCTGGTACGCGTCGATGTGGTTGCTGACCAGCGTATACTCGATCGACCGGGAGCGCCAGAGTTTCGACACTGGTTCGGGGTCGTCGACCCGGGCAGCCAGCGCCTGCTCGGCGGCGTCGACGTCCACCAGTGTACTGTACGAATCAAACGTAATTGTCTGGACGGCATCCGCGTCGAATGTCATGCGATGGCATTCACACTCCCGGGACAAAGAGCCAGGGATTCCACAAACTCTTAGCGCACCGCCTCGGTACGGGGAGCCATGAAACGAGTCCGATTCCGTGACCCGGCAGGCACCGTCCGCACTGGCGAATGGGTCGACGATGACGGGAGTCCAGCAGCCACAGCGACAGCAGGCGTCGGCGGAGAGATTCGCTTCGCAGACCGAACCTACGACCCCGAGGACGTGACGGTTCTCCCACCGTGTGAACCCAGCAAAATCGTCTGTATCGGGCGAAACTACGCCAAACACGCCGAGGAGCGTGACGAGAACGTTCCCGACCGCCCGCTGCTCTTTTTGAAGCCGCCCAACGCAGTGTCTTCCCACGAATCGACTGTGCCCCTTCCCGAGAACCGCTACATCGAGTACGAGGCAGAACTCGCCGTCGTCATCGACGAGCAGTGCCGGAACGTCAGCGAAGGGAATGCGATGGATGTCGTCGCCGGCTACACCTGTCTGGTCGATGTCTCCAACAGAGACGACCAAGACCGGGAACAGAACTGGGTTCGCGGGAAAGCCTTCGACAACGCCGCACCACTGGGACCAGTCCTCGCGACACCCGAGCACGTCCCGGCGGATGCAAGCGTCGAACTCCGTCTCAACGGCGAGACGCGCCAGTCCTCCACCCGCGAACGGCTCATCTTCCCGATTCCCGAACTCATCGCCGAGATTACCAGCTACATGACACTCGAACCGGGAGATGTCATCGCAACCGGAACGCCGGAGGGCGTCGGCGAACTGTCCGACGGTGACGAGGTGACCGTCGAAATCGAGGGTGTCGGGCAACTCAAACACACTGCCAGCCAGTCCTGAGGGTGACCCATCGCCGCCAAGAGGGCCACAGAAACTGTTAATTCACCGACTGGCGTAACGTGGATAATGCAAATCGACATCCTGGCGCCGTTAGTCGACCTCTTCAGTGGCGTCCCGGCCTGGCAGGCGACGGCGTTGCTGGTCGGTTTCTCCGTTGGGATGGCAGTGCTCTTCGAGTTCGTCATCCTTCGCGGATTGATCCGATTCACGAGTCGGACTGAAACCCAGTACGACAACATCATCGTCAGCGAGTTGCGACTGCCGCTCGTCCTGACCGTCGCGCTCACTGGCATCTATCTGCTGACACAGATACCGTCGGTGGCGTCGACAGTCGTCGTCTCCAGCGATCAACTCCAGACGTTTTTCGGGAGACCATCGCTGTCGGTCATTCTGTTGGCGTGGGCCTTTGCGGCGAACCGGGTCGTGAACCGACTCGTCGAGGCACTCAAAGACGAAGGCTCGCGGTTCGATTTCGCACCCGTCCTCTCGAACGTCTGGACGCTGCTGGTCGTGCTCGGAACGATTGCGATGTTGCTCTCGATATGGGAGTACAGTATCGCGCCGCTGCTCGGGGCTGCGGGCGTTGCCGGCATCGCAGTTGGCTTTGCCGCCCGTGACACCGTCGCCAACTTCTTCGGCGGCATCGCGCTGTATTTCGACGACACCTACAAACTCGGCGACTACATCGAGTTGGCTTCCGGTGAAGCGGGCACCGTCGTCTCCGTCGGTATTCGCTCGACAACGATTTTGACCCGTGACGAGATTATGGTCGTCCTCCCCAACGCGGCGCTGAACTCCGGCAAAGTCATCAACCAGTCCGCGCCACAGCGTCGCCGTCGCGTCAAGATTCCCATCGGCGTCGCCTACGGCACCGACATCGACGAGTTCGAGACACTGGTCACAGAGATTGCTGGGGAGGAACCACTGGTACTTGATTCCCCGAAGCCGCGGATGCGCTTTCGTGGCTTCGGAGACTCCGCGCTCCAGTACGAACTGCTTGGGTGGGTCAGTTCTCCCACACGCTCGGCCAAAGCCCAGCACAAACTGAATCGGCAAATCTACAAGCAGACGAGAGAAGCCGGTATCGAGATACCGTTCCCACAGCGCGAACTCTCCGTGAAAACCGACGGTGTCTCGCCATCAGATATGGCCAGCGATACAGCGCCAGAAGCAGTCAACGAGGCACTATCAGAGGCACAAACGGACTCAAAATAAGACGTGATATTTGAAAGTTTGGGTCGGATTACAGTGCGTGCAGTGCTGTTTTCCCTTTTACTGGGGTTCGTGTCGTACGGATAGATACGAGCACTCATGTCCCCAACCCGTCGCACGACAGTCAGTCTCGGTATCGTTGCGCTCACTGCCATCGCCTCGGCGATGGTCTATCCAGACCTCCCCACGCAGATGGCAATTCACTTCGATAGCACCGGTCAGCCTGACGACTACCTCTCGAAGCCACTGGCGACTGCACTGATTCCCGCGCTCGCGGTTGGTATTACGGGGCTGTTCGCGGTGATTCCGCGACTCGACCCGCTCGGGGAGAACTTCGAGGAGTTCCGCCGCTACTACGACATCGCGGCCGTCGTGACCGTTGGCGTCTTGGCCTACGTTCACGCGCTCGTGCTCGGGTACAACCTCGGATACGCGTTCGATATCCAGCAGGCGCTTGCGCCGGTGCTTGCCGTCGTCGCCATCGTCTTCGGCTACGTCGTCGAGAATGCGAACCAGAACTGGTTCATCGGTATCAGGACGCCCTGGACGCTCAGCGACGAGACTGTCTGGAAGCAGACGAACGAACGCAGCGGCGTGTTGTTCAAGATTGCAGGGCTCGTCGCGCTGCTTGCCGTTCCGTTCCCCGAGTACTTCGAAGTTCTCGCTATCGCCCCGCTTGCACTCGCTGCGCTCGTCCCGACTGTCTACTCCTACGTCCTCTATCGGCGTCTCGACACCGTATGAGGTGCCGATTTGCGCCGGCGCAAGCCACCCAGCCCGACGGTCTCAGTCCTCCGAACTGAGAAAGGATTCGACCTCATCGAGCAGTCTGTCGGGGTCGTCGACCATCGGTGCGTGGCCACAGTCTTCCAGTTCGACGTACCGCGCGTCAGCAATCTCCTCGACGACCCGCTGGGACATCTGTCGCGTGACGACCAGGTCGTCGGTACCCCGGAGGACGAGCGTCGGCGCGTCGATTGCATCGACTTCGCCACTTCCGGGAGCGACGCCGTTGTGTTCGTGGGAGATGTTGAACTGGACGAGCGCGTAGTCCATATCGAGAAGATTGCGCTGTTTGAGTGGCGCTTCGATGTAGCGGTCGAACCGCTGTGGCTCGGGTACCCCGTTGACGAAGATGGCCTGTTTCCAGATTTCTTTCATCGCAGTGGCGTTCTGCGATTCGAGCGCGTCCAGAACGGGTGCAACGGAGACTGGGTCTTTTGCCAGTTCCTCGCGTGTCTCCAGTATCTTCTCCGTCGGCTGGAGGTTCTCGTCTTTCTCGTAGACCGGCAGTCCCTGCGTACTCGGCGATGCGAGCAACACGAGTCGTCGGAGACGCTCTGGAACCTCGGCGGCCACCTGCATGGCGACGCCGGCACCGGCCGACCACCCCCAGAGATGAAACGACGGGAGACCGACTGCGTCGGCGAACAGTGGAACATCCGCTGCGAAATCCGCCAACGAGTCCGCCTTCGACTCGTAGGAGGACTCGCCGAACCCGCGCATATCCATCGCATACAGCGCAAATCTGTCGTCCATCTCCTCGAAGACGATATCCCAGTGGACGGAACTGCTCATGTTGCCGTGGAGGAGCACTACTGGTATCTCACCACCTGGACGCGACCGATAGGCTATCGTCTCTCCGTTGGGGAGTTCAACTGTCTCAGGCGGGCTGTCGAACATACTGTATCTGTCTCCGGCGTTCGTCAAAAGCATTCCCACGGTGAAAGCCAAGTCATAAGTTTAGGCCAACCTAATCCGCGCGACGAGAAGACCTCGATGTCGAGAACACCCGAACAACGAGTGGACGTCTGTGTCGTCGGTGCCGGGCCTGCGGGTGCTCTGGTGGCGAACAGACTCACACGGCGCGGTCACGAGGTGGTCGTTCTCGAAGCGGGGCCCCGATTCGACACCTCCCAGCGGATGGCTCGGATGGAGCGAGCAATTCGCCCGGGGTTCGAGGGGGCTGACGTCTGGGAGATGGGTGGTGTCCGCGACCGCTATACGTCGAGTGGCGACCGACACTACCCGCTCAACGCCGCGCGGGTCAAAGGGGTTGGTGGCTCCACGCTACACTGGCAGGGGATGGTGATGCGCCTCCACGAGACGGATTTCGCCGGGACGGCCGGCAGTGGCGACAATCCCGAGTGGCCGCTGGAATACGCCGACCTGCAAACGTACTACGCGAGCGCCGAATCAGAGTTCGGTGTGGCTGGTGCTGCCGACAATCCATTTGCGCCACCGCGTGAGACGCCGTTTCCGATGCCAGCGTTTCCGCCGAGTTACAGCGACTCACTGTTTGCCACTGCCTGTGAACGGCTGGGAATCGCGATGCACTCGGTGCCCAACGCGCGCAACTCGGAACCCTACGACGGCCGGAGTGCCTGTGTCGGATACGGCACGTGCGACCCGGTCTGTCCCTCGGGAGCGAAATACAGCGCAGACACACACATCGCCAGCGCCGAGTCGGCCGGTGCTCGCGTCATCGACCGGGCACCCGTCCAGCAGTTCTTAACCGACGAGAGCGGCCAGCGAGTCACAGCCGCCGAATACGCCACGCCCGACGGAACGACACACAGACAGGAGGCTCGTCAGTTCGTGCTCGCGGCAGGCGGCGTCGAGATTCCACGTCTGCTCCTGTTGTCTGCGAGTGACGACCATCCGGATGGACTCGCCAACAGCAGCGGTCTCGTCGGTCGCTACTTCATGGAACATCTGTTTGCGGGTGTCGGTGGGACACTCGACGAACCGACGCGACAGAACCACATCGGCTTTCTCACGAGCGAGACCCACCAGTTCTACGACGACCCCGGACAGGCGGTCACCCGCGAGAACGACAGTGTGGTCGTTCCAGCGACAGACGAGAATCTTGCGCCGCTCAAACTCGAATTTTTCAACTACGCCGGCCCGTCACCGGTCGAACTCGCATTAGGAGGCGATACCTTCGGCGACGAGTTACTCGAAGAACTCCGGGGAGCCTACGGCAATGCCATCGCGATGGGTGGTCTCGTCGGACAGACGCCACAGAAGGCAAACCGTGTGACACTCGATACGAGCGTCACCGACGACCACGGCAATCCAGTGCCAGACATCGACTGGTCGCTCGATGCACGAACCGAGCGGACGCTCCGCCGGGCGAACGACATCCAGCACGCGATTCTCGAAGCACTCGGTGCAGACATCGAGTGGACGGTCGGCCCAGCAAACACGGGGCCGGCCTACCACCATATGGGGACGACGCGAATGGGCGTCGATCCGGACGCGAGTGTCGTGAACCCGCGTCTTCGCACGCACGACGTAGATAATCTCACCATCGCGTCCAGCAGTGTCTTCGTGACTGCGGGTGCGATGAACCCAACCCTCACTATCGGTGCACTCGCGTTGAAAGCGGCCGACCACGTCGACGACGACCTCTAGGCCGTCGAGTCGGCCTACAGGGTGAAGATTCCCGTTCTATGGGTGATGAGCAACCCGGCGTCGACCAGCAGGAGAACGGCGACGACAGAGGCTCCCTGGAAAAATCGAGTTGCGTCGTGTGCTGGCTCTCGGACTTTGTCTTTTCCCGTGCCGTCGGTGAGTTTGCTCGTTGCAACCTCGACGAGTCCGGCGAGCGCAAACCACAGTGCAATCATCGTGAGCACGAGATGACCGGCGGTACTGCCCGTCAGCGATTCGACAGTGTAGCCGGCAGCCGACGCAGCCATGTGTCCACCGGTCAGGAACAACACCAGGGCGCTGACACGGGAGATAGTCGTTATCTTTCCTGCGACCGTCCGAAGCGGCTGGACGCTCAGTTGCCCATCGCGGGCGAGCGGGAGGACGGCGTATGCGGCGAACAGTACACTTCCAGTCCACAGTGCGGCAAAGAGCAGGTGGACGACGTAGACACCACCGTTCAGTAGCGACATACGGGTGAGTGACGGCTCCACCCTCTCAAAACGCACGGTCTTCGTCGTGGAGGTGGGTCAGATTCTCTTTTTCGCGAATCTCCTCGATATCGAGCTTGTCGATGATGTTGACGAACGAACCGGGGTCGGGAATCAGGAAGATACGTAACTCGAACTCCGTCTCCTCGTCTGCGAGGTCGACAACCGAGTCCAGCACGATAGACAGTGAATCCATACGGATGTGAGACAGCGTCTGTTCGGCAATCTCCTCCGTGTCTGCCCGTTCCAGATGTGGCGTCTCCATGTCGATAGTCGTCTCCAGCGTGTTCGCGATGCCGTCGATGAACCCGGAGGTGAGAATGTTACAGATTTCCTGCAGTGCGCTCTCGTGCATCTTGTTCAGGCCATCGCTGGCGGACTGTCCCGTCATGTGCTGGGCAATTTCGACAGCCGTCTCGTCGTTGAACGTCATCACAAACACGCCGTAGGGTGGTTCGGTCAGACGGATATCGGCGTAGTACATCTCTCCCGACCCCATCTCACGCGAGATGTCGCTGGGCTCGACGAACGAGAGACTCTTGATTTTGATGTCCGCATCGATACCGGCCATCGTCGACAACGACGAGGCGACATTCGAGGCCCCGTGTTGGATAAGTTTCCCGATAATCGTGAGTTTGCGTATATCGACGAGGATTGGCATGCTCCGGACTTCTTCTAGCAGCGTGTTAGGGGTTTCGCACGAGTCTGTCGGGAATTTTTCTGTCCTGTCCAGTCAACTGTTGCTCATCTCCGAACCATACAGCGCATCGACATCCATACTGTCCAGGAGATTGACGAACGCGCCCGGCGCTGGAACCACGTAGATGTGCAATTCGAGTTCCTGGTGTCGTTCCGGAACACAGATGGTCGAGTCGAGTACGATTGCGAGACTCTCACCGTGGAGATGCGACAGGTGCGAGCGGAGGATGTCTTCGGTACCTGTGCGCGTGAGGTCGGGTGAACTCATCTCGATTGTCGTCCCGAGCGTGTTCGCGAATCCATCGAGAAAGCCCGACGTGCAGATGCTACACATCTCCTGGAGGGCGCTTTTCTGGAGACTCGTCAACTCACCCTCGACAGACGTGCCCGCGACGAGTTCGCTGACGATGGCGGCCGTCTCCTCGGAGAACGTCAGCATGACCGAACCGTACGGGGACTCGGTCAAATCGACGGTGGCGACGTACACCTCCTCAGCACCGAATTCACGATGCAGGTCGTCAGGGTCGACAAAGGCGATGCTCTGGATATCGACCGTCGTTTTCACGCCGGCCAGAACACTGAACGAGTCGGCGACGTTCGTCGCACCGTTGCTGATGAGTTCGTTGAGAATCGCCAACTGGCGGACATCTACGAGTAGTGGCATATGTCGAGGCAATGTGACCGCAGAGGGTCTATCCCGACCGTTCGCGACCGAGGTAGATAACGCTTTACCCGCCGGTCACCAGTGGTGGCCGAAAGAAAGAGAGCCATCCTGAGTGACGGCGTCCGTCTGGCCGTCAGCGGTCGTAGGTGTCAGTTACTCGTCGACTCGGTCGACGACTCGGTATCGTCCGACAGCGGGCCTTCTTCTTCGGAGCCCTCGGCTTCCACTTCTCCGTCCTGCAGTTCCTGAAGTTCCTGCTCGACTTCCTGGCGACCTTTCTTGAACTCGCCCATTGCCTCACCCGTCGAGCGGGCAAGTTTCGGGATTTTGTTCGCACCGAAAAGCAATACGGCGATTAGCAGGATGACGACCATTTCCATTCCCCCCGGGACTGGCCCGAAGAGCGGTACTAGAGTTCCCATTGCTATATCACCTTTACTTACTCCCGATTATAGGCTTTTTGCTCGAATGGAATTCTCGAATCTGCCCGTGAGACTGAATGAGAGAGACGCAAGCGCCTTACACTCCCCGCTCGAATGGTCTCCCATGGTTTCCGTCGATGACGAAGCACCAGATTTCACAGCACCACTCGCAAACGGAGATATCGAACAGTTCACACTTTCGGAACAGCTCGAACAGCGACCGGTCGTCCTCGCTTTCTTCCCGGGCGCGTTCACGAGTGTCTGCAGTCACGAGATGAACACACTCGAAGACCGACTCTCCGCCTTCGAGGAACGTGGTGTCGATATCTTCGGAGTCAGTACCGATTCGCCGTTCGCGCTCAACGAGTTCCGCGACAAACTCGACCTGTCGTTCGACCTCATCAGCGATGCGAACAAGAATCTCATCGAATCTTACGACCTCGCGATGAACTTCGACCACATCGGACTCGAAGACCTGGCAAAGCGTGCGGTGTTCGTCGTCGACACCGACCACCGTGTCACGTACGCGTGGATCAGCGACGACCCGGGTGTCGAACCCGATTACGACGAACTCGAAGCGGCCGTAGACGACCTCTGATACGGATTGCTGTACCTGTGTTCCGGGACGACCACACGCGTTTGTGCGGTCAGTCCGGTACTGACATACAGCAGTCTGTATGAGTTGTCTCGTGTGAGCGGGGGAGTTTTCACCTGTCGGCACCTCCGCCAGACATATGAGCGAAGAGAGTTCGTCGGAAGACCAGACCGAAGGACGTGTCTACGACCCCGACGCCGACCACGCGTTTCCTGACGAGCGTCTCAACGACGTTCTCGCGGCAATCGACGCAGACGAGGAAATCGACGCGTACCTCGATGCCCAGAACGTCAATCCCGTCGTCCGCAAACGCTACAACGACCACGGGCGCAAGCACATCGACATCGTTCGCAACCGTGCCCTGTGTCTCTACGACCTGCTCAAACGGGGCGGTGTCGAGTTCAACGGGGCCAGCGACCAGGGACTTGCGGAAGCCGACGAAGCAGTCATCATTGCCCTCGCTGCTGTTTTACACGACATCGGCCATATCGTCCACCGCGACGAGCATCCCTACTACTCGATTCCACTCGCAGCGGACGTACTCGATCGCTTTCTACCGGAGTTCTACGACACCGCAGACCAGGTGCGGGTCAAAGGCGAAACGCTCCATGCGATTCTCTGTCACCACACCGAAGAACAACCACTCACGCTGGAGGCGGGAGTTCTCCGTGTCGCTGATGCACTCGACATGGAGCGTGGCCGCTCACGTATCCCCTACGAACGCGGTGGTCGCGGCATCAACACCGTCTCCAGTCAAGCCATCGAACGCGTCACACTCCAGGAAGGCGACGAGAAGCCGGTACTCGTCGAAATCGGGATGAACAATGCAGCCGGCGTCTACCAGGTCGACAATCTGCTCAAAGCCAAACTCGACGACTCTGGGCTCGAAGAGAAGATTCGCATCGTCGCTCTGAACACCCACGAAGAAGACGGCCAAATCGTCGAGCGTATCGAACTCTAGGGCACCAACTGACGCAGCCAGTATACGAGCGCTTTCGGGAACGTCGTCAGCGGCGACAGCAGACCTCCGAGTGTGACACCGGCATCTGGATTCTCCGCCGATTCGAACGACTGTTGTAGTTGCTCCCGTGTGACCGAGACGACACTGCCGGTGTGTCGTCGGGAACCAGTCGAATCAGCTACGCGGAGAAGTGTCACCGTCTCCTCTGAGCGGCCGACGGTACGATACACGCCCTCATCGTGGGACGCCTCTGCAGTCGGCCGATAGTGGTCGTACAGACCTGGCTCGTCGGTCATCGCACTCACTCGTCCTGTTGGAGGGTGTCGTCGTCGTGGCGTTCTCGCAACTGTTCGAGGTAGTCGGCCTGTTCGCCGATGCGTTGGGTCTGTTCGGCGTAGGTGTCGGTGAACATCTCGGCGGGGTCTGCCTCGAAGGCTTCTGCCTGCTCGACCAACTCCGAGAGCGTCGCCTCGACTTCCGCTTCGAGTGCGTCGATGTGGTCGTCGTCGATGAGCCCGCGGTCTCTGAGGAACTGTTCGAACCGCGGAATCGGGTCTTTCTCCCGCCAGCGGTCGACCTCGTCGCTCTCGCGGTAGTTCGTCGGGTCGTCGACGGTCGTGTGCGCCCCGAGGCGATACATCTCTGCCTCGATGAGCGTCGGTCGTGCTGCCCGCCCAGCGTCGTGGTCTGGCACCGCGTCCGGGTCTTTCGCCCGCTCGACGGCTTCTTGCATCACGGTGTACACCGCGAGTGGATCCATCCCGTCGACGAGAACTCCCTTCATTCCGTAGGCGTCTGCCTTCTGTGCGTACGTCGCACTCGCTGTCTGTCCCTCGCTTGCCACCGAGATTGCGTACTGGTTGTTGTTACAGATGAAGATGGCCGGGACGTCGTAGACGCCAGCGAAGTTCAATGCCTCGTGGAAATCGCCCTCGGAAGTCGCGCCATCGCCGAAGTGACAGGCGACGGCCGTCTCGTCACCTTTCAACTTCGCCGCCCAGGCCATGCCAGTCGCGTGCGGGAGGTGGCTCCCAATCGAGATGTTGACGGGGAGGACGTGTCGTTCCGGGAGCCACTCGTTGCCCGCTTCGTGACCCATCCAGTACAGCAGATACTCGTAGGAGAGTCCGCGGACGATAGGGACGCCGTGTTCGCGATACTGGTAGGAGACCCAGTCGTCGTCGGCGAGTGCGTGTGTCGAAGCGACCTGTGCGGCCTCCTGACCAATCAACGGGGGATACGTGCCGATACGCCCCTGTCGGTGGAGCGTGGTCGCGCGTTCGTCCAACCGCCGCGCGATGCGCATCTGCTCGTAGATACGGACGAGGCGCTCGTCGCCAATGTCGGGCACTGATGCGTCGTCGCGTACCTGTCCGTCGTCGGTGAGAATCTGGACACGGTTGGGCCGTCTGTCACGCCTCACATTGCTGTCAGACGCCCGGCCACCAGATAGGTTTTACCCCGGCCGACACAACCGTTTTTACCATCGGCACCGTTGTGTGCGTATGAGTAACACACCCATCAGGGAGCAGAGTGAGCGCCGGGACGACGACCCGGCAGTGTCGGGTGTGCGCGCGCGCCTTCGGGCAGCAGGACGATGGCTCCTGCAGCGACTGCGGTCAGTTGGTACGGACGAGAGTACCACCTCGGAGGAAGACGCCGAATCGACGGAGAGTTGCCCGGAACAGGAGAGCAAACAGCAAACGACAGCAGTATCCACGACCGCACTGGAACCAGCATCCGACAGAGCCACAGCGCGACCCGCGATGCCCAGCGAGCGCTCGGACTTCGATACCGAGCGAGCGGGCGATAGTTTCCGTGTCTACGACCCAGAAGACCCCGATGCGTACATCTCCTCAGATAACTGGGTTCCAGTCGAACGGTGAAGTGTCAAAGCCTTGGGCTAATCTAATTCAAATCCCACTGGCGATTTTCGCCTCACTACGTTCGGCAGAAAATGCGCTCACGGCTCGTTTTGCTCGCCGTTCGCAATCACCGTGATTCTCGCTCGCTCTGCTCGCGTCGAATCACGCATGCGCCGGCCGGGATTTGAACCTCAGTCACTCCGCTTCGCTCCGTTCCCTGCTTCAAATCCCACTGGCGATTTTCG
>CAZFOF010000030.1:0-3964 GCA_964520265.1 uncultured Halobacteriales archaeon
CAGCCTGTTCCGGAATCTCGTCTTGAATCTCACTCAGACCGGGCTCCTCGTCGAGATTTTCTGGCAGTCCAACGACGAGCGACCCGACCATGCCGTTACCCTCGTGGGGTGAACAGTAGTAGTCGTAGACGCCTTCGCGCTGGAAGTTCCGTTCGTACATCTGGCCGGCCGGGATAAGGTCGCTGGCCCAGGGTTCCGTTCCGTCCGGAACACGCCGTGCTTCGCCGTTGCCGGGGTGATACGCCGATGCGTTGTGGACGCCGTTGTTCTCTGGTGTCTGCCAGCGAACGAGACCGCCGATGCGCACGTTGATGAGGTCTGGTGTGAAGACGTAGCCAGACGCGTTCGTCCGCATCGAGACGTTTGCCACAATCGGGAGGTTCAGTTGTTGCTCGGCGAGATCGATCGTACTCGAAATTGCTTCCTGTGCCTCCATCGGGAGTGGGTCTGACGGCTCGCTGAGTCCGGGTTCGTTGTCCATCGAGGGGTCTCCAACAATGACCGTGCCGACCATCCCGTTGGACTCGTGGGGCATACAGTAGTAGTTGTAGACACCCTGTTCCTCGAAGGTGTGTGTGAATTCTTCGCCAGTCTGGAGATTGCCGCTATTGAAAGAATCAGCGCCGTCCGGTATGCGCAGCGGCTTCCCTGTATCGGGGTGATAGGCGGTTACTGTGTGCACGCCACTCTGACACCGCCACGTTACCTGTCCACCTGGTCGAATAGAGATTGTCCGCGGTGTATAGAGGAACTCACGGTCGTCGGTCGTTATCATCTCGACCGTGGCCTCGGAGGCCAGGAGGTTGCCGTTGTCTCCGCCCTCGCCAGGCGGTGTCGGTGTAGCCGTTACTGTCGCCGTTGGGCTACTGCTGGTACCATTTGTACCTGAGTTTCCATCATCATCACCGCCATCGCTGCTACTGTCTCCGGGTGTGCCACACCCTGCGATGGCTGCCATCGAGGAGGCACCGAGTAGCTGGAGAAGACTCCGCCTGTCGGTATGCGCTCCCAATGACTCTAGCCGTTCCGAAATCTGCGTCTTTTCGCCTCGGGACATAGCATTCAGTATAGCTCCCAGGTGTACAAACCCACTGTATCAATATTGAGCGCTCGTACGCAATTAGTAACTTTCACAGTTCAATATTTAGTCCCCGATTACTCAGCGACGGTTTCAGCCGGGTTAGAGTCCAAAATCCCTTCGAAGAGTTGGTTCTGTGCGCGCCGGAGGTGTTTGTGGAACGTTGGGCCGGAGACGCCCATCGACGAGGCGATTTCTTCGGCAGTACTCTCGCGTGGTGACTCGAAGTAGCCGGCGTGATACGCCGCATACAGTGTCTCTCGTTGTCGCTCTGTCAGGTTGGTGACCAGCGAGTGGTCGAGGTCGAGGTCACGTTCGATTTCGCGCTTTGCGACCAGTTCCAACTGTTCGAAGTTGTTGTGCAGTCCTTCGACGACCGACCTGACGTTCTCGTCGGGAAGTACGTGTGCGATGACCGTCCCTTCTCCCCCCTCGACAGTTGCGTGTACCACATCGGCACCCACGTCCATCAGTGACTTCACGATTGACGACGCCGAGCTAACCTCGAAGGCGATGCGTGCCTGTTCGCCGTTCTCGCTGAGTATCCGTACGTTCTCGGTGTCGGGAATCCCCTCGATGACATCCCGAACGGTATCGATATCTCCGTCATCGACCTGGACGTACAGCAATGCTCTGTCGTCAGACAGCGGTACCGTCCCTTCGAGCGTGAGCCCGTTGGTCGTTTCTGTAGAGAGGTCTACCAGCACGTCGGTCTCGTCGGTACTCCGGAGTTCGAGTTCGACGAGTCTGTCGGCGTGGAGGAGCTCCTGTGTTTTTATCATATCGAGCGCGTGGGCGATGGTGTCTCCCAGTGTGGCTAGCTGGTCGCGCTCCTGTATGACGACCTCTTCTGTCTTGTCGAAGGTGATGTGTAACGTTCCCCAGATACGTTCCTCGCGGATGATGGGGACGACCACAAACGTTCGCTCTGTGTCGTCCGCTGAGACGTGTTGCATTGCGATATCTCCTTCGATGACGATTGTCTCGTGGTTTTTGAGGTCGTTCCACCGGTCGGGGGTCATCACTGTTGCGTCCTCACCGACCGGGAGCGGTTCGATGTCGTCCGTGTCGATGCCACAGGCGACTGTCGGGCGGAGTATCTTGTCTCGTGGGTCGTACTCCGAAAACCAGGTGTTCTCACAGAAGTCCGTCGACACGAGCACCTCACAGACCCCATCTGTGAGTGTCGGTTCATCGGAGACGGCGATGAGGCTCTGGGTGATGTCCCACATCGTCGTCATAAACTGATTGAGATGGGCAAGTTCGTCACGCTGCCGTTCGAGTTCCTGCTGTCGGCGCTTTTGCTCGGTGATGTCGGCGTTGATGGCGACGTACCGCTCGACGTTGCCGAGTTCGTCGGTAACGGGTGCAATGGTCTGATTGACGACGTACTCCTCGCCGTTGCTGTCGTGGTTGACCACCTCGCCCGCCCAGTTTTTTCCACTGGAGATTGTGCCCCACATCTCGTTGTAGAAACCCTCGTCGTGGACGCCTGATTTGAGGATGTTCACGGGACGGCCGATGACTTCGTTACGGTTGTAGCCGGTCTGTTCTTCGAATTTCGGATTCGCGTACTCGATGCTGCCGTCGGGAGTCGTCATGACAACCGAGTGGCCGCCGTGTTCGACGGCTTTCTGGAACACACGCAACTCTGCGGCCTGGAGTTGGTTCTGTACGTCGTACCAGCCGACCAGAATACCGATGCCACCGCCGGCCGTCGCGAAGTTCAAAATGTAGTAGGGAACGTGGCTCAACTCCGCACCCTCCAGAAACTCGTAGACAACGCTCGTTCCTGCCAGGAGAAGAATACTGCCAAAGCCCAGAAGAAACCAGACGTCGATCCGGTAGAGGTGTGCCGTTGGCATGTCACTGTGGTAGATTCGGTAGCCTGCCCACACGATGAGGAGAGCGAGTATGAGCGGGAGTACTGCACCTGTGAGGAGGGCGAGCACTCCCATGTCCTCGACGACATCCGAGACGATGTGCAGGACGTGCAGCAAGGCAAGCAGGAGTCCCGACCCGACGACGACGCCGACGTAGAACAGCCGGCGTGAGTCATCGTCGGAGCGATTCCGTCGTATTTCAGGTGTCTCGTTTTCTGATAACGTCATAGGTAGTGACTGTGTGTCGACGGCCCCCCAGCCAAGCCGTCGGGCCGACCAACAGCTAAAGCACCTCCCTCTGCAGAGTGCTTTCTTGGTACAACCAGTGACCGGTCACACATCAGTGGGTGGGTTTTGGGTCGTCTCTGTCGTCGCCATCGCCGGCCGAAACCCGTCTCCTTTTCCGGACGTATCCGGTCAGTTGTTATCGATAAACCGCTCGACGTGGGCGTGGTACTCCACAGTGTTGTGTTAGCCATGACAGTCTCTCCCGTGTTGGTGTTACCCCGCAAATCGAACGACGTGATGTCTCGACACACTCCCCAGTACAGTCCTTCTCCCAGGGACGAACGCCATCTGGTCGGTGGTGTCCCGACGCGAGTTGCGTTCGGGTGAGTCGGCGAATCCGGCGGTCGACCGTGCGAATGCACGAATTGTGTGCTCCCCATCCATCGTCTGACGACCGACGATGGGCTGGAGACTGACGAGCGCGGTGCCAGCAGGTCTTTCCCAGACCTGGGTTGTACGACATTCGTTGACGCGCTCGGTCATGCGTCGTCTTTTGAATCCGGGGATTTTGGTACTTTCGGAGAACCCAAAATACAGTGACTGCTCGTGGTCTAACAGCCATTTCCATACTCTCTGTTGACAGGAAACGGCCGCAGTCGTCGGAGGGACGACCGACGCTACTCGACGGAGCCGGTGGAGGCGTGTGACACTTCCCTCGTCTCGACACCACGGATATCGAAGCGGGCTCCGCCGGTTTCGCTTTCCCTTGCCTCGA
>CAZFOF010000030.1:3974-14885 GCA_964520265.1 uncultured Halobacteriales archaeon
AGCCGTGAGCCTCGACGATTTGCTCGACGATCGCGAGACCGAGTCCGGTGCCCTCCTCTGTCGTAGTGTGGCCCGACTCGAACACTTTCGCTGGTGTGTCCTCCTCGATGCCGCTGCCGTCGTCTTCGATGGAGAAGGCGTCGTCGTCGGCCGTCACACGCACTGTCACGTCGTTGCCACCGTGCTCGACGGCGTTGCGAAAGAGATTCTCGAACAGTTGCTGGAGACGACTGCCGTCTGCCATCACTGCTATTTCCGTCTCGACGGAGAGCGTTGCCTCCGGTGCAGCGACTTGTTTCCATGCCCGCTTGGCGATGACGCTCAGTTGTACCGGGGCGGGGTTGCCAATCGACTCTCCCTGGCGAGCGAGTGTCAACACGTCGTCGATGAGCGTCTCCATTCGATCGAGTGATTCTATCACCTTGTCCAGGTGCTCGTTGTCTGCGTCACGGCGGGCCAGCTCTGTCCGTGTCATCGCAACGCTCAGCGGGTTCCGGAGGTCGTGAGAGATGACACTCGCGAACTGGTCGAGTCGTTCGTTCTGGCGCTCCAGTTCCGCCTCGTACTCTTTCATCTCGGTGATGTCGTTGTTGATGGCGACGAAGTACACGACGTTGCCGTATTCGTCGGTGACCGGTGCGACGGTCTGGTCGACGTACCGGTAGCTGCCGTCTTTTCGTTTGTTGATGACCTCGTCGTCCCAGATTTCTGCAGACAGTATCGTCTCCCACAGTTCCTCGTAGTACGACTCGTCGTGTTTGCCCGATTTCAGTATCCGGGGAGTTTTCCCGAGTACTTCGTCACGGTCGAAGCCAGTCTGTGTCTCGAAGGCTGGGTTGGCGTACTCGATTGAGCCGTCGCGTGTGGTGAGGTAGATGCTGTGACCGGCGTGTTCGACTGCCTTTCTGAACACGCGTAACTGTCGCATCCGTTCTCGGCCCCGGACGTCGTACCACCCGATGGCGATGCCGACGACCGCACCGGTCGTCGCGAAGTTCAACAGCGTGTAATCCAGATGCGGAAGACGTCCACCTTCGATGAGCGTGTAGATGAAAAACGTCCCGCTGATGAGCATGAGACTGATGATACCGACCACAGCCCAGATAACGAGGCGTCGGATGTCTGGCGCGCTCATCCCGCTTTTCCACGCCCAGTAGCCGGCGGTGACGATGACGATGGCGAGCACAAACGGGAGCAATGCACCCGATATCAACGCCATGGCCCCCATCCCCTCCCGTATGTCGTCGAAGAAATGAGGGACGTGGAAACTGGCGATGACGACACCCAACGTACAGATAATCCCGGTGTACAGTAGCCGGTGCCTCTCTTCGTTGGCATCCGTCGAGCGTGCCGCCGTGCCGTGGGAGTTGGTCAGTTCGTCCATTGGCTTGGTCGTCTCGGCGCGGTTGCCCGCGCGCGTCACATGTCACGCGGCAACACTACGGGCTCGTCTCGTTGACGAGGTGTTTCCTGACCGCACTGTAGTAGCCGGACGTTCATAATCTGTGGGTTCCTGCCGGGTTTTGGTGGCTTCTGGCATCAGGGGACAGATAGTCCATTCATTCCAAAAAGTCACCCTCTCTTCAAGTCGACATCGACCCGACGTCTTCCGCATGATGGGTCTCGGCTCGTTTTCCGGCGAGACACTGCCTGCCCGCCGCCGTGGATTTATACGGATTGCTGTCACTGTTTTCTGGGACGACCGCACGCCTTCGTGTGGTCAGTCTGGTACTGACGTACAGCAGTCCGTATTAGTGGCCGTGACCGAGTGCTTCGTTGATCGTCGAGTTGAGCTCTTCGAGTTTGGTGCGGATGTCCTCTGACTTGCTCTCTGGGACGTTTTCGAGTGCTGGTTGGCCGTGTGCCTCTGGTTCGCCAACGATGACGCTGCCGATCATCCCGAGACCCTCGTGGGGGATACAGTAGTAGTGGTAGACGCCCTCGGTTTCGAAGGTGTGGGTGAACTCCTTGCCTTCCTCCATGAGCGTGCCACTGTCCCAGGATGCGGCGTCGTCGGGGACGAGTTGTGGTTCGTCGTTGTCCGGGTGGTACGCCGTCGTCGAGTGGTTCCCGCTTTTGTTCACGAAGGTCACGGTACCACCGACGTTGACCCGAGCCACGTGGGGGTCGAAGTGGTGGCCGGCGTCGTTGGATATCATGTCGACCGTTACGGCGTCTGCCGGCTCGGTTGGCGTGTCGTCGTGATGATGTTCGTCGTCGCCGCTGTGGGTCTCCGTCTCCTCGTCGCTGTGGTCGTCGTCGTGACTGTCTGTTTCGGTTTCCGTCGCCGTCGCCGTGGCGGTTGCCGTCGCATCGCCGCCAGAGTCACCGTCACTGCCGTCGCCGCCGTCGGACGACCCGGTACAGCCTGCGAGGCCGACCATTGCGGTTCCACCGGTTAATGCCAGCATCCGTCGTCGGGTACAGAATTTCTCGTCGCTCATTGAAATCTCGCTCTCATCTCAACCTTTGGGTTCGATTCGAATATAAAGATGTGCCGCTTTGCAGAGCGTCCAAAAGAGATTTATTTATACGTGCACACCATCTGTCTGTTCATCACAGCGAAACGTGTGTCTGATTCTGCACCCGAAAAAGCGTCCGAGATACTCGACTTGCTCGGCTACTCGTACGTACAGGAAATCCTCGTCGCGACGAGTGAGGATGCCAAATCGGCGAAGGAACTCAGCGAGGCACTCGGTGCTGATCTCTCGACGATTTATCGACACGCGGATAACATGATTGAACAGAACCTCCTCGTCGAGGGAACACGGGTCGTCGACGACGGCAGCCACTACACCGTCTACGAGGCCAACATCGACCACGTGGGTATCGACCTCAGTGATGGCGAGTTGACCGTCGAGGTCAGCGTTCGTGAGTCTCCGGCAGACCGGTTCACGCGGATGTGGAGCGATATTCGAAAGCAGTGATACGGACTGCTGTACGTCAGTACCGGACTGACCGCACGAGGGCGTGCGGTCGTCCCGGAAAACAGTGACAGCAATCCGTATGAGTCACTGTCCACTCGTCATGGCAAACCCGAAGCAGCCACCCCCTCTCGCCGTTCACAGAGCCCAGACTTTTGTCGACAAAATAAACTTTTTTATCCGTTCGATCAGCTGTTTATTTCACTGCGATGGCATCTCCTGGCTCCGCTTCGGTTATTCAGACGACAAACCTCCGGAAAGAATACGGTTCGACTGTCGCGGTTGACGATATCTCTCTTCAAGTGTTCGAAGACGAGATTTTTGGTTTGCTCGGCCCGAATGGAGCCGGGAAGACGACTGCAATCGAGATACTGCAGGGGCTCAGGGAACCGACGGGTGGTGAAGCGACAGTCTTTGGGCTTGAGCTGCAATCCAACCTCTATGAAATCAAAGACCGAATCGGCGTCGTTCCACAATCCTTCCACACCTTCGAACGGCTCACCGTTCGAGAAAACGTCGCACTCATACGGGAGTTACACTCCGACCCACTGGATACCGATGACGTCCTCGCAGAGTTAGACCTCATGGAGTGGGCTGAGGAACCGTTTCACTCGCTGTCGGGCGGATACCAGCGCCGCACTGGTATCGCAATGGCGCTTGTGAGCGACCCCGAGATACTCTTTCTCGATGAACCGACAACGGGGCTCGACCCGGCCGCCAGACGCTCGACGTGGGAACAGATCGAACAACTCCCCGAGATGGGAACAACCGTGGTGTTGACAACACACTATATGGAGGAAGTCGAGTATCTCGCAGACCGCGTTGCGCTTCTCGTCGATGGACACGTCGAAGCAGTTGATTCAGTGCCGGCTCTCATCGAATCCTATGCCGGCGAGGTGAAGGTCGTTGTTCGCCTCACCGAACAGACGACTCCAGAGGAGGCCGAGACATTCGAATCGACACTTGCGGACGCAGCGCGAGCCCTCTATCAGGACGATACCGACAATCTGATCGGTGTCTTCGACGACCGCCAGGCTGCACAGGACGCATACAGTCACTTACACGAGACCGGCACAGGGCACGATATCGACCTGGTGAGTGCAGATATGGCGGACGTCTTCTTGGAATTGGCTGGCAAGTCGCTCACCGCCGAAGGTGATCTGCGATGAAGCGTCTCCTGCGTCTGACGGCTACCTTGTTGCGTGACTGGGCGCGAAACAGGGAAGCCGTCTTTTTTGCCCTCATGTTTCCGATTATCCTGCTCCTCATTTTCAGTTCCGTCTTCGCCGGCGGGCCGACCGAATTCGACATCGGCGTGCAAAACAACGACGTCGGCCCAGATGGTGAGCCGACCGAACTGTCGGCAGAACTCGTCACCGCCATCGAGGAAACCGACCCGTTGATTGTCGAGCGTCTCGACCCGGAGACCAACCTCACCGCAGGAAACATCGAGGAAGTAACCGGTCACAAACGTGTGCTCGTCATTTCGGACGGGTTCGACGAACGGGTACGTGCCAGCAGTGCGCGGGTGAGAATGGCAGTTATTCGGGATACAGTAGAGCTGTTCCAGGACGATATTCCCGACTCCCAGCAAGCAGAGATACTGGCAGGCATCGAGCAATTCGAAACGGGCCAGCAGAACGGCACCGCAGTAACCCTGTTGACGGTTCCTGACGACCAGGGAGCAGGTGCCGTTGACAGCATTATCGATAGTGTCGTCGCTACGTTCAACGACCGTTCGCTCGGCATCGAGGAGCCAACGGTAACTGTGGGTACCGAGGAGCGTGACAGTGAGGGTCTCAGTGCAGCGGATTACTTCCTCCCCGCGTTCATCGTGGCGATGATTCTCATCAACGGTGTGATGACGGTTCCATCGGCACTTGCCACCTTCAAACGCGATGGGACACTCAAGCGCCTGGCTGCGACCCCACTCCGGAAACACGAGTGGATTATCGCGAACGTGATTCAGCAATCGATTCTGGCGGTCGCCATCGCTGCTGTGATGGTCGCCGTCGCGTGGCTGGTCTTCGGTGTAACCGCGGTACCCGGCCCACTTTCACTTGCGCTCATCGTCCTCGGCGCAATTGCCTTTACGGCTCTCGGAATGGTCGTCAGTGGCCTCATCGAAGACCCGGGGTCGGCAATCAGTCTTGGAGGTGCGATTGCACTTCCGTTGATGTTCATCTCAGGGATATTCTGGGAGTTGGATTTGATGCCGCCGACGTTGCAGCGAGTCGCCGAATTCAGCCCAGTCACACACTTCCACCGGAGTCTCCGAGAACAGATGATACTTGACTCGACGAGTGGCGTTCCGCTGACGTTCGCGATACTGGCTGTACTGGCAGTTGTGTTCCTTGCAGGAGCGGTAGCCCTGACGGATTTCCAGGAATTCGACTAGAGTTCTCTGCGCTACCGCTGGTGCCGGTGTGACCAACTCGCCTGTGCTCTCGATTCGTTTCCCGTTCGGCCCGGCTTCGAGAGCACCACAGGACAGGCGAGCGAAACCGGTTGCCACACCTCTCAGTCGAGTCGCGTTTCCCAGTCGTCCGCAGGCAGTGATTCGCCGGTGATGCCGTCGGGGCCCTGTGCGAGCAATGCGACGGCAGCATCGTTCATCACGTCGGGAGCGTGGATTTGCTCGCGTTCCTCATCGGGCAGGTGGTTCCAGAATCCGGTGTCGACGCGGCCACCCGGGTCGAGTGCGTTGACGTTGATACCGTAGTCGTCGAGTTCTTTCGCCTGCGTTCGAGTCATCCCTTCCAGCGCCCACTTCGAGGCAACGTAGGGGCCCCAGTGGGCTGCGCCGCGCCGACCCAGCCCCGAGGAGATATTCACGATATTGCCGCGGCCACCGTCGACCATCTCCGGGATGCTGTATTTCGACAGCAAAAACACGCCTGTCACGTTGACCGCCAGAATTCGGCGGAAATCTGCTGGCTCGACGTCGTGGAGTTCCCGGCGTTCGTCGTACATATTCAGCAGTCCGAGGCCAGCGTTGTTCACCAGGCCAGTGAGGTGACCGTACTCTGTGGTTGTCCGCTCGATGAGCGTCTGCACCGCCGCTTCATCGGTAACGTCTGCGGGGACAACGAGTGTCTCCCCTGCCGCTTCGCTGGCGACGCTTTCCAGGTCACTCTCGCTCCGAGCAGTCAATACGACGTTCGCCCCCTCTCGGGCAAATCGCTTCGCCATCGACGCACCGAGTCCTCGGCTTGCACCAGTGACAATCACTGTCTCGCCGTCAACTTCTGTCATACAGAGCAATCTCTGCCACAGCACAAAATACGTGTAGCATCTGCGTGCTGTCCCGGCCCGAATTTCGTCACGTCTCGGCGACACTCGATGGATGACGAATGTCAGCCCAGTGAACCGCCCCCTCATACCGAACCAGCCAGTCACCGCCCCACTCGTCAGACTCGACAGCCGGATGCGAGCGGAAGCGCTCGACGAGCGATTCACTCAGGTGGGCATCTTCTGGACAGGCGGGCAGGCCGGTTTGCTGAACGCAGCCTCTGTCTGCAGACAGGCACTACTGGGAAGAGTCGAGAAACCGCTGCAAGAATGGTCATTCAGGTTCCCTCGTCGACCTGCCCATCACAGTCGTTGTCCCTCACTGCTGCGTTTGCAGTACCGCTTCTCTGACCTGGGTTCGGGTGACGACGAGGCCAGAACAGACCCCTCGCCGTGACGGACTCCGATTATCGTTTGAACGTCGCAATCTGCCAGGTCTTCGAGAGCAGATACAGGCCGAGTGGGAATCCGACGATGGTCACCATACACGCAAACGACATGATAATCCACAGGAGTGCCAGCCACCAGCCGATTAGCATGAACCAGACCAATCGAAGTAACACGCTCATACTCCTAGTACAGAGCGTGTGTCCAAATATCCTGTCTCCGATGACTCCCACAACCGGTGATACGTTCGAACGACGGTGATGAATAAATTAATATGTAATGGACTTTTCGATATGAAAAGTTATAGTTTCGAGTCCCTTATCCGTATATAGATACAATCGTCTAATGTAATGACGAAGAATAATACGACTGTTGAAAGTGGCCCCGCACGACTGAAAGACAACCCGCGACGCGAAGACCTCCAGGCAGCAACCAGCCCAGCCGAACGCCTGCTGACATGGCTGCGCTCCTAATTCTCGCGCTCCTTTTTATCGAGAGTTCGGCCAGCCCCGAGAGCCCCAACGCCGTCATCGAGGCGAACTAACGAGCAGCCGTCTGGGTCAGAACTTGTAAGCCATCATCACCTCGTCGACTTCCTTGTGACCGATGGTGTAGTGGTCTTCTCGGACTCCCTCCTGCTCCCACCCGCGGTTTTCGAGGAACGATACAGCTCGCATATTCGTTCGCGCGACGTTGTTGTAGACCTTCTTGGCACCGTTCGATTTGGCCCAGTTGAGACCACGGGTCATGAGTTGCGTCCCGATATCGTAGCCGCGGTAGCTCTCGTCGATGCCGATTGTGAGTTGGGCTGTCGACCGGAGGTTCTCGACGAGCGGCAGGTCGATGCCCGACCAGCCGATGATGTCTCCGTCAGATTCAGCCACGAGGAAAACGCGTGCCTTACTCGCACTGTGTCGGAACAGCGTTTCCTCGTATCGTAACTCTGCAGCGAGTGCTTTGGCAACGACGTACGTTTTCTTTCCTGCAATCTCCTCGACAACGTCAGTGAGTTCGTCGAAATCCTCTGCCTCTGCTGGACGAATCGTGTACGCAAAGTCTCGTGTGCTGAACTCCTCACGCTCACCGACTTCTAACCTGAGGCTGAGTTGTCCGTCGTGTTCTTGGATGTACTCCTTCTCCTTGAGACGGTCGACCTGCGTCTGGAAATCTTCCTCTGAGAGCGAAACTGCCTGCATGATGTCTTCGCGCTGCTGTAATCCGTGCTGGTCGACGTGTTTGTAGACCTGCTTCTCGGCTGGCGAGTCAAAGCGGACTGGCTCTAGCTGTGCCATGCTATATTGATATGGGGATATCAGGTATAGTTTTATTCCAGTGTCAGACGCACGCGCTCGTTGACGAGTGCCAGTACACTGGTTCTAGGCTCGCATGTCCTGCGAAAGATCGAACACTAGATCGACAACGGCCAGCCCCAGCGCCACATCGTGGGCTGGAAACCCCTGTACTGCGCCGGTGGGATCGACGAACCCCGACAGGAGGAAGGCGATGAGAATCACGTTCGATGGGGTGTGTTCGACACCGGCGTAGGCGAGGGGCTGGCCGCCCCGCTGGAGGCGGAATTCATCGTACACGTCTTTGAGCAGCGACCCGACGAGCACGGCGAACAGCAACCACTCTGGGAACCGCCCGATTGATAGTCGGATACCACCGTACAGCAGGAGGAACAAGACGGTGTATCCGAGGTAGTGCCAGCCCCGTGCGACAAGTCGCTGACGCGGTGACAGGCCCGGTGTTCCGTGCGGCATCGGTTCGACAAATGTGGGGTATAACTGAAAATCTTGTCACACAGTCATAGCGTCCCCGTGCCGAGGCACCCGGATCCAAAATCATCGTTCTCAATCTGCAGGGCTGCATCGCGATTGTCTGTGCGCGACTTCCCTGGGTTAGTATTTTCAGGGGTAGTTCACGTTGCGAAGATTAATTGCGACCCGGATTACATGGGGTGAACAATGGAAGCCGCCGACGATACCGTCTATTATGTGATCAGTGACCTCCATATTGGCGGCGACGAGCAACTCGAGGAGGTCGAGTCTCTCGACGAGTTACTCGGATTTCTCAACCGACTGGAGACGACTGACGAAAACGCCGAGTTAATCATCAACGGCGACGCGTTCGGACTCTGGGAACTGACCCAAATCGAGGGCCTCGAAAAGTTCGATTATCTGGAAGCGACGTATCCGGATCTGTTCGAGCAACTCCGCGCGACCGGCGAGAATATCCCAATCACCATCGTACCCGGCAACCACGATCACGAGCTAGCAGCGTACGACCACTACGTCGAGCGGTTCGCCAGGTACAACGTCACCCTCGTTCAAGACGAGTCGATCACTCGGCAGATCGGCAGCCGAACGATTCACTTCGAGCACGGCCACCAGCGAGACCCCAACAACAGAATCGAGGACTGGGGAAACCCCTACGCCACACCGCTCGGGTACTTCTACAACACATACGTGACGAGTCAGGCGGGCAGATTGTCCGAGCGTGGTCGCTACAACTGGCTAAAAGATGTCCAGGCGGTCACACCCACCGAACGGATGCCAAGCTGGCTCCTCTCGAAGTACTTCTACCGCGAGATGCATCCGCTCTTGCGGTACGCCCTGGTACCGTTTCTGTTGCTGTTCAACATTAGCGCCGTTCTCGTGGTGCTCACAGTCCTTCATCTGGCTGATATCTGGTCATTCCCAGTCGTGTGGATCGTGACGTTTCTCGGTCAATTTGGCAGGATAGGCACAGCACTCTGGTTCACGCTTGTGGTTAACGTAGCTATCGTGGGACTGCTGGTACTACTTGGCATCCCATTGTATTTTATCCGCCAGGACGTTCGGAAGACGATCCAGCGATTCGGCATCTTCGAGACGGCACTCACCGTCGATTCCGAAGCGCCCTACGAGGAGGCTGCTCGCGAGATATTCGCCGACCGACCGGAGACAGCAATCTTCTGTTACGGTCACACCCATCGCCCGTCGATGCGGAAGGTCGACGGGAGATTGCTCGTCAACAGCGGGACATGGCTAAAGCGCCTGCATCGCCGTGACGGCGTCATCGGAATCCTGCCGCCGGTTTTCTACCCGTCCTACCAGTTGTGCGCTGTTCGCATCGCTCACGAAGCAAACGGCGTGGCAGTCGAGTGCGAAGCGATCGAAAAATCGAATCCGAGCCGAGACGAACTCACCCTTACCGAGCGTCTCGTCACTGTGGGTCGGGAACCGAATCCGGAGTTGCCCGACCGAGCGGTCGTTGAGACCGAAGACGACCCCCGCAACTCCGATGACGGGTGAGTGAGCATCCGGCTCTGGTGGTTTGCTTGTGATACTCCCGGCTATACGTACGTGAACAGATTTGGCACAACGGGGTGCCAAAATCGTTCACGAAGTTATAGCCAACAGTATGACTAACAAATCAGCAACAAGAGATGCTCGATTACTATGACCAGATTCTCCTGGCGATTGCCGCGGTGATTCTGGACGCCTATCTCGTCTCGAACACTCCCGGAATCCAAACGGGTCGAATTCGCTCAGTGCAGTATTGGTATGGAACGTCTTATCAGTGTCACTACCCCTGACTACACATGACGATAGCAACTGGCGATTCTGTTACGATTGAGTATACCGGACGATTGGACGATGGAGCTGTCTTCGACACCTCTCGCGAGTCGGTCGCTGAAGAAACGGGATTGGCGGAGACGCACCCCGACCGTGATTACACGTCGCTGACGGTCGAAGTCGGCGCAGGGAAGGTCATCGAAGGGCTCGAAGATGCACTGGTTGGCATGGAACAGAGCGATACCCCCACTGTCGCAATCCCGCCGGAGAAAGCCTACGGCGAGTGGAGTGAGGAGCGTGTCCGGGAGTTCGATATCGACGAACTCAGCGAGATGCTTGGCGGCCAAACGCCAGAGGAAGGAGGATACGTCAAAACGCAGGAGGGTGAACTTGCGGAAATACTAACCGTCGAAGACGACGTCGTTCGCGTTGACTTCAATCCGCAACTCGCTGGAGAAACACTCCAGTTCGACATCGAAGTCGTCGACGTCAACTGACGGTCGCTGTCGCGGTTGAACGTCTGCACCCCAACCTTTGTCGCGAGTGGTCGAGTTCGATAATGCGGGAGACAGTTACAGCAATCCGTATCAGGCGTCCCGATGCGATTTCCCCATATTGTACCGCATCTTGTCGTACGTCTTCATCGGCTTGAACACCGTCGGATCCTCCAGTTCCCAGACGGTGCAGCGTTCGGCGTCGCTATCGATAGCGTCAAGGATGCCGTTGACCGCCCGTCGCGCCGCCTCGTT
>CAZFOF010000031.1:0-14373 GCA_964520265.1 uncultured Halobacteriales archaeon
GAACGCGCCGATGAAGCCCGAGAAGAACGGGAATATCTGCCCGGTGAGGTCTGCAGTGTTCGACGAGAGCGTCTGCAGCATCCCCGCGGCTACGTCGCCGTTATCGATGACGACTGGGTGTGCAGTCCGCTGCATGACCATGACCGTCGCGACAGCAAACCACAGCGCGATGACTGCCGGTGCGATGTTGACGAGTGCTTCCTTCCATGATGCTTTGATTTCGGCCCCGCTCATGCCGTGCAGGAAGTACGTGATGACTGCAACGAGCACGAACAGCGACCCGGGAAGGTAGAGCATCTCGACACCCTCAGTGAACGGAGTGCCGAGAATATTCGACCAGACGAGCACTCCATTCGACGACAGCCACCCCTGAAGATCGAGAGACTTGGGGAAAATCGGTGGCTGCATGACTCGGGTAGCGACCAGCAGGAATGCGACCAGAATGTACGGCACCCAGGCCATTCCGAGCGACATATCCTGGCTGTGTGAATCTTTGAACGACGTGGTTCCACCGTCGGCGGCGACGGTTTCCTTTCCGCTAGCTCCGCCGACACCCTGACCGGGTTCGATGCTGCCGACCCAGTGGTCGGGCCAGCTTTCGCGTGGACCGAAGTCCCACTCTTCCTCGGGCAGGAAGTAGCCCGCACGAAGCGTCGGGGCCACGATGAGCAGACCGATCATTGCGCCCAGCAGGCCGGGGAACGTCGGACCGAGCAGGAATGCCGTTGCGAGGTACGGCACGACGAACGCCGCCCACGCGAACAGACACAGGGGCAACACTTCGATTGCGGGCTTGAGCGAACGCTCTTCACCGAAGAAGCGCGTCATCATCGCAACGCCGATGAAGGGAATCGCAATTCCGACGATGGCGTGGATGATTGCTGCCCACTCACCGATAGCGGAGACGTAGGCACCGGTACTTGAGAAGCCAGCATCGGTAATCGCCCCAGCCGCTTCGGTACCTTCTGCGAACACCACGTCTCGAAGACCGATTATCAGCGGTGTTCCGACTGCACCGAAGGTAATTGCCAGGATGTTCCCGGTCAATGCGATGACGACTGCGGCCAGCGGCGGGAAGCCGAGGCCGACCAGCAGCGGACCGACGATGGCTGCAGGCGTACCGAAGCCAGCCGCGCCCTCGATGAACGACCCCATGAGGAACACGAGCAGGATGACCTGCACACGTCGATCGTCACTGATTGAGGAAAATCCTGCGTTGATTACCTCGAATGCACCCGATTCCTTCAATGTATACAGTAACAGTATAGCACCGAAGACAATCACCAGGATGCGTGACGCAGTCAACGCACCGCGTATGGACGCTGCGGCAACCTGTACAAGTTCCATATCCCAGAAGAGGAATGCGACCCCTCCTGCGACCGCCCATGCAATCGGCATGGTGATTATTGCCGGCTGTAACAATACCACCATCAGAACTGCGATGGTGACCAGCGGAAGCAATGCCATCAGCACGTGTGTTATATCAGTCATGGTGTTAGTGTTTCTCTCCGTAACCTTTCGTCGTTTTTAGTGTAATTTCTGCCATTTGTTATCCTCGTCCTATAATTGTTTAACGCATAGGAGACGATCAATCTCAAATTCGACCAATAAGCGACCAGGTGCCATACTCATTTGTGCCCGACTAACCTATAATGTATTACTCCAGTATTTATAATTATTCCTTAATAGTCTTTCAATTTATTCTCTCAGAGGTGCTTTACCGGTATATTTTGGCATTAACTGTTATATATTTGTGCGAATATATTCTTTCATCTGTTTCGCTAGGGATGTGTCTGTGCACTTTTGGTTTACTGGGTTGGGACGTCTGGGGTTCTTGGTTTGCTACACTGTCACTCTGTACCGTGGTAGTGAACAATATATTGCAGGCATAAAAATCATTCTAAGGTTTAGTAACAGCTTCGCGCGCCCTATGCGGGTTCTCAGTTGACCGGTGCCAGCAACTCGACGGGATGTAGCGGCGGTGAGTCGAGCAAATCCTCTATTTGTTCGGTACAGGAGGTACCGCTGGCGACGACGTAGTCGGCGGCCATCTCTCGGAGTTGCTCGCCGAGTTCCTCACCGACCTCCATCGAGAGTTCGTAGTACTGCTCTTTGTATCCGAACGACCCTGCCATCCCACAGCATTCCACGTCGCTTGTCTGGACTTCGTAGCCACAGTTTTCAAGCAGCGTCGTCGTGTATGCCTCCAATCCCATCGTGCGCTGCTGGCAGTGGCTGTGGTAGGCAACGTCTGCATTGCCGGTTGCGGTGTTCAGCGCGTCGATATCCGCGCCGTTGGCGACCAGTCCGTACGCGTACTCGATGACCTCGTAGCTGTTCTCAGCCAGCGGTTCGAACTGCTCTGACGGGAGCAGATGTTCGTAGTCGCCGGTGAACATCGCCAGGTCACTGGGTTCGATGACGACCACGTCGAACCCGTCTTCGAGGTACGGCAGCAAATCGTCTGTCACCTGGTCGGCTTTCGTCGTCGCGGTGTCTATCATCCCCTGCGAGAGTGGGGCGCGACCGGAACCCGATGCATCCGGCACGACGACGTTCGCTCCGAGCGCTTCGAGCAGTCGTACCGCTGCCTTCCCGCGGTCGACCAGCATATAGTTCGTGTACGGGTCGGGATACAGCACCACGTCGTGGTCTTTGTCTGCGGCCGTCGCTGGCGCTCGACTCTCGAACCACTCGCGGAGTGTCTCTTGTTTGAACTCGGGGAATGCACGCCGACGGTCGACGCCGGCCACGCGTTCGAGCAGCATCTTCGACGGCGTGGAGTTTGCGACCCAGTTCGAGACCGGTGCGACCGCGCTGCCGACTTTCGCAAGCGTCTCGAAGTTGCCGAACAGCCGTTTTTGCAGTCCGGGGCCGGAGGATTCGGTATCGGGAGTGAGTCCGTCGACGAGCCACTCCGCGTCCATCTCGGAGTTGGTGTTGACGCGGTCGCGCACCACGGTATTTATCCAGGGGATGTCGATGCCGACGGGACAGGCTTCGACACAGCGCGAACAACCCGTACAGAGGTCGTTGAACTCCCCTGCGGTGTCCAGTCCGTGGACACCCGCCTCCCAGCCGGTGGCGATACCGCCGGAGTAGGTCTCACCACCGAAGACGTGACCGCCGACCTCCTGGAAGTTCGCACACGTGTTCGAACAGGCAGAACACCGGATGCAGTACAGCGTCTCACGCAACTCCTCGTCTTCGCGCATCGCCAGACGACCGTTGTCGATGAGCACGAGATGGAACGACCGGTCGGTCTCGCCGGCCGTAATCGGCTGGTCGCTGTTGTCGAAGTCGACAGTTGGCGAGTTGACCGGCGGCGTGAGCAGCGAGATGTAACTCGTGATATCCTGTCCTGTTCCCGACCGCCCGATGAGTTCGATAAACGGCTGGAGGTCTTCGACGCTGGGGACGATTTTCTCCACGCCGGCAACTGCGATTTGGGTGTCTGGCACTGTCACGGTCTTCCTGGCGTTGCCCTCGCTGGTGACCAGTGCCATCGTTCCGGAGTCTGCCGTCAGGAAGTTCGCCCCCGTCATTCCCACGTCGGCCTGTTTGATCTCCTCGAGCAGTTTCTCGCGGGCGAACATCGTGAGTTCCTCGGCCGTCTCCAGGGAGTCCTCTGGCTCGAAGTACTCGTTGAACAGCGTCGCTATCTCGGCCCGCGATTTGTGGATTGCCGGCGCGACGATGTGGCTCGGTGCCTCCTCGGCAATCTGTAAGACCCACTCACCGAGGTCTGTCTCTGTCACATCCACCCCGGTGGATTCGAGGTGTTCGTTCACCTCTATCTCCTCGCTGGTCATCGACTTGCTCTTGATGAGCGAGTCCGCGTTCTGGTCGCGACAGACGTTTTCGATGTACTGGTTTGCGTCGGCTTCGTCCTCGGCGATGTAGACGGTACCGCCGTTTGCTTCGATGGTCTCTATCAGTTCGTCGAGGAGTTCCGGCAGCCGTTCGATGGCGTCCTCTTTAATGGCTCGGGCTTCCTCTTTGAGCCCTTCGTAGTCTTCGAGTTTGGCGACGGATTCGTACCGCCCCTCGTTGAATCCTCGGGTGTTTTCTCCGACAGCGTCGCCCTCTGTCCGCATGATGCGCCGAATGTGCTCTGCTTTCGAGGCTCCTGTGTCTGAACTCATGTGAGTAGGATAATGGTGACGTCTTTCGGTCCGTGTGCTCCCTGGACGAGTGCTCCCATGTCGGCCGTCGCGGATGGCCCGGTCGCGAGAATCGTCGAGTCACGCTGCTCGCGAAACCGCTCTCCGAGTTTTCCGAAGGCAGTTTCCATGTCTGGGACGACATCGTCGGCGTCGAGGAGTGCGATGTGGTGGTCGATGAACAGACTGACCGGCTCGCTGCCGATTTCGTCCGACTGGAGGCCGATGCTCCCGTAGGAAGCGATTCCGAGCGACGCTTCCGTGATCCCGGTCACGGCCGTATCCAGTTCCGCTGGTGTCGGATCTGTCGTTACGTCTTCGGGAAGGTCGGCCATGTCAAGTGGGACACCGACTGCCGGTGTCTCCATCTGCTCTTCGATGGTTGCCGTCGCGTCCTCGGGACTCGTCTCGACGACAGAAACCCCGTACCGTTCTACCTCGGTTTCGAATTCATTGACTAACTGGACGTTCATATTAAAGTGATATGTACGGCTGGGAACTCATCTGTCGCATTCACACTCTATTCCTTATGGAACACAAGTGTTCAATCTTTGCCCGATATTTGTGTGTGAATAATTATGAAAGTTCAGTTGCGTTTCTCAGGTCGCACGCGGCAGTTCTACGACGAACGCTTTTCCGATGGGGTCGTCGTGGTCGACCCAGACTGCCCCTCCGTAGCGGTCGACGAGCGTGTTGACAAGGTGCAGACCGATACCGGAGCCCTCGCTCGTGAGTCCTTTCTTGCCTTTGCCGAACATCTCCTCGATGTGGTCTTCGGGGATATCCGAGCCGTTGTCGGCGATTCGCACGCGAACTGTTGTCTCCAGTGGCCTCACGGACGCGCGTATCTGTGGGTCGTCGCCGTCGTTGTGCTGGACGGCATTTTCCAGAATATTCCGAAACACGGAGTTCAACACGTCGTTTGCCAGTACCTCCACGTTCGGAACCGAACCGTCCGTCTCGATGTCGGCCTCGGGATAGGACGACCGTGTGTCGTCGATTTCGCGCACCAAAATGGGTTTCAGTGCCGTGGGCTGGCGGTCGCTTTCGTCGGTGAGCATCACGTCGGCCATCTCCCGGGCCGTCTCGGTGAGAGTGACAGCGCGGTCTGTACTTTCTCGAATCTGCATGATGTGGTCGTTCCCGGCCTCGTCGACGTGAGGGGCCAGCAAATCCAGATGCGTCATGATTAACTGGAGGTCGTTGCGGATGTCGTGGCGAACCATCTGGTTCAAGATTTCGAGGTTGTCACGCTGTTGTTCGAGGCGTGTCTCGGACTCTTTGCGTTCGGAGATGTCGCGGCCAATGACCACAAATCTCTCTTCCCCCTCGAGCATCACTCGCCGTGCGTGGACTTCGACTGGGAACGTCGAGCCGTCGCTGTGTTCGTAGGCTCCTTCGACACGGTGACTCTCGCCGGTGTCGAGACGACTGAACAACTCTTTTGCCATCTCTTCGTCGAGGGCGGCGTCGATGTCCCACACCTTCATCCCCTCGAGTTCTGCTTTGTCGTATCCGGTTTTCTCGCAGAGTCTCGGATTGGGGTCGAGGATATTCCCGTCGAGGTCGTGGATGTTAATCATATCCGGCGAGTTTTCGAACAGCGCTTCGAGGCGGTCGGTGGTCTGTTCGAGACGCTCCTGTCGTCGTCTGCGTTCCGTGATGTCCTGAAACAGTGAAAACACCGTCACCACGTCACCGTCGTCGTCCGTCACGACCCGGTTGTGCCACTCGCAGATGATGGTCTCGCCGTCTTTGCGTCTGTTCTCGTCGATGCTGTGGTAGCCACCTTCTGCCGCCGCGAGTTTCGAGGTGACTTCGTCGACGTGGTCGTAACTGTCGGTGGTGACGAGTTTCTCCCACGTCTCGCCTCGCAGTTCCCGTTCGCTGTAGCCGAGTATCTGCTCGCCTGCTTCGTTCATCCGCACGATTTCGAAGTCGTCGTTGTACTCGATGACGCCGAGTGGGGACTGCTCGATGAGCAACGAGAGTCGTTCCTGTTTCGACTCCAGTGCGCGCCGCGAGCGATACTGGTCGACAGCGTTGCGGATACGGTTTGCGAGGACAGTGTACTGTTGTGCGCCTGATTGCTTCTGGAGGTAGTCGGTCACGCCGGCAGTGATTGCCTCACTGGCTATCGTCTCACTCCCGTTTCCGGTAAACAGGATGAACGGAACCTCCGGACATCGGTCACGAATCGTCTCGAGGAACTCGATACCGTTGCGACCCGGCATATTGTAGTCTGAGACGATGCAGTCGATGGTATCGTCGTATGCTTCCAGCCCTTCGCCGACGCTGTTGGCTGTCGTGACGTCGAAGCGGTCTTCTTTTCGCTCCAGCATATCAGCGGTCAGGTCTGCAAAATCAGGGTTGTCTTCGACGTGTAAAATCTGAATTGAATCGAGTTCCCTGAACATACAGAAAGCTACCCCTACCTTGTTCTCCGGGCAAAAAAGCCTGCGTGGTAAGTGACAACGAACTGTCTGACAGTGTCGCAGCACCAGGTGTCACCTACTCTTATGCACACTGTCTGTGTAAACGACCTATGGACGCGCCTGACCCCCCCAGCGGACGCCACTCTCGGCAGTTGCGGTCGGCCGTTCGTGGCGTCGTGACAACACATCCGTCTTCTTCTGGCCCACCCAGCGAACCGGACGTCCTGTCGCTGGTCGACCAGCCCTTTACCGGCGTGACGGAGACGCACGAGCGACTCTCAGAGTTGCTGGAGACGTTCGAAGCACACGACGACCGTCGTGCGGTTTTCCTCTCTATCTACAGTCGCATGACTCGGGAAGTCGCCCGTGGAGTTCGAGACAGCACGTTCACAGACCCTGAATGGGTCGGTGAGTATCTCATGGCCTTCGCGAATCTCTACAGGGAAGCAGTCAAACTGTACGAGCAGGGTGACACCGAGGCACTGCCCGACCCCTGGCAGTTGGCCTTCGATACCGCACGAACCGAAACGGGGCTGGTGTTGCAAGACGCCGCACTCGGTATCAACGCCCACATCAACTACGACCTCGCGCTGGCGCTGAATCGGGTCGGCATCGAAGACGTCCGGTCTCGCAAGTACGACGACCACGCCGCCATCATCGAGATTATCGCCGGCCTCGTCGACGAAGCACAGGAGTCACTCGCGGCCAGAGACGCTGAGGGACTCGAGACTGCGGATTCGTTGCTCGGGTCGTTCGACGAGTGGCTGACAGTGCAGTCGATTCACCAGTGCAGAGAGAGTGCCTGGCGGACTGCCGTCGGCTTGAACTCACGGCTTCGACCTCGGCGGGCATTCGCCCGGTGGTTCAACGCAGTCACTGCGACCGGTGCCGCCTACCTCATCGTGAGCACGCGCGCGAACGGGACTCTCCACGAGACGCTCGCACAACTCGAAGGCACCTCCGAGGTGTAACCGCGCACGCTTCGAGCGACGCGATTTTGTCCTGTGGACACCAAGGACGGCTATGGACGGACTGGTCGTCGCAGCAGCGCTCGTCGTCCTCCTGGTCGGCACCGAGGCGTTTTTCACCGTGCTGTCGGTGCTGAACCTCCGTCACGAAGAGCGCGCCGTCGAACGGGAAACTGAGTGGATTCGGACGGAACTGGGTGTCGACGACCCCGCGGAACTGGTCGACTATCACCGACTCAAGACCGGTCTTTCGTTGCTCCGTACGTGGGTTGGACTCGGCGGCCTATTGCTCGTGCTCTTCTCGGGACTGTTCGGTGACGCTGTGGGACTTCTCGATAGCACCTTTGCCTCGCCAGTCGTCCAGGGAGTCGTCTTCGCTGCCGGAGGTATACTCGCGCTTCGACTTTTCGGCGTGCCGTTTTCTCTCGTGGATACTTTCGTCGTCGAGGAACTGTTCGGGTTCAACAATCAGTCACCCCGGCTGTGGGCGCGTGATCTCGTGTTACAGACGGTGCTTTCGCTGGTGTTGATTGTGCCCATCGCCGCGGCCGTGCTGTGGGTCGTCGAGAACGTGCCACTCTGGCCGGCCGCTGTCTGGGGCCTGCTCGTGTCGCTGTCCGTGGCGATGCTCGTCGTGAAACCACGCGTTATCGACCCACTGTTCTACGAGTTTACGCCCATCGAGGAGGGGTCGTTGCGGGAAGCCGTCGATGACGTGTTCGAACGTGCCGGGTTCAACTGCGACCAGGTGTACGAGATGGACGCCAGTCGTCGCTCTGCACACTCGAACGCCTACTTCGTCGGCTTCGGCCGAACCAAACGGGTCGTCCTCTTCGACACTCTCATCGAGGGGATGGACGACGAGGAGATACAGAGCGTCCTCGCTCACGAACTCGCCCACTGGAAAAACGCCCACATCTGGAAGTTCATCGGACTGTTCGCCGCTCGCTTTGCCATCGTCTTCGCCGTCTTGGGGTATCTCGTTGGCGCAAGCTGGCTGTACGCTCCCTTTGCGGTGCCGGAACTGCCGTACGTCGGACTGACACTGTCCTTGCTGTGGGTCGGCCCAGTCAATCGTCTCACCTCCCCTGTCAACAACGCCCTGTCGTTGCGCTTCGAGCGTGAAGCCGACGCCTACGCCGTCGAGGTGATGAGCGGCGATGCGATGGCAGGTGCACTCACTGCTCTGGCTGCTGACAATCTCGCCTCACTGTTCCCCCACCCCTGGTACGAGACGTTTCACTACGACCACCCGCCGATTCCCGAGCGCGTCCGTTACGTCCGCCAACTTGACGCCACCGACCACAGTGAAGACTCCGAGACAGCGGCCGCCGATTGACCCAACATCACATATACCAGATAAAATATAATACCATCAAGAAATTCATCTAGAAATGAACGAACATTTTCAGAACTGAGAGGTGGGCAGTAAAGTATACCACCCAGTTTGGCGTTTCTTCGGATATGACAACCTCTGAAAGCAGTCCCCAGGGAGAGGGTGACTTTTTCCAGGAGATCGAAGGTGGAAAGCAGCTGCCGGAAGACGAACTTCGAGACGTTCTGACGAACAACCTTCGTCAGGTAATGGAGTCGACAGGCTCGGCAATGCGCATCGTCGACCTCGAGTTCAACGTCATCGTGGAGAACTCGCGGATGAAACAGATGGGTGGCATCGAGGCAGAAGAAAGCGATTTCGTCAAATGTTACGACCAGTTCTGTCATCCCGAGGTCTGTGGCAGTGACAACTGTACGCTCAAACAGATTGTCGAAGAGGGGAAAGACGAGATTCGCGTCGAAGTCGAAAAGGAGAGTCACGACGGACGCATCATCCCGACGGAACTCGTCGTCAAACCGATTCGTGACGGAACTGGTGAGGTCGTCGCAATCAGCGAGACGTTCAACGACATCTCCACCCGGAAACAGGCGACTGGGAGCATCAAGTCGGCTGTCGACGATTTGAAAACGTCCTCGGAAGACGTCACAGAGCGTTCACAGCACATCAGCCAACGCACCAATGAGCAACTGAATGCCATCAGAGAGGTCTCGGAGGAGGTTTCGTCGCTCAGCGCGACAGTCGAAGAGGTCGCCGCGACAGCGAGTGAAGTTGAGGACATCAGCGAGCGTGCCAGGGCGGAGGCAGAAGCGGGCGAAGAAGATGTCACAGAGACTGTCGACATTATGGACAGCATCGAATCGGCCGCAAACGAGGTGACAGGTGACATCCGTGAACTCAACGAGAGCATCCAGCAGATTGACGAACTGGTCGATGTTATCAACGACATCGCCGACCAGACGAATATGCTCGCGTTGAACGCGTCCATCGAGGCAGCCAGGGCCGGTCAGGCGGGTTCCGGATTCGCCGTCGTCGCCGACGAGGTCAAAAGCCTCGCCGAGGAGTCACAGGAACGCGCTGCCGAAATCGAATCCATCGTCACGCAGGTGCGTGATAACACCGAAGACACAGTCGAGAGTCTAGAGGAGACAAACGATGTCGTCGAGGAGGGTGCACAGAAAGTCCGTGAGTCCGGCGAGACGTTCACACAGATTGCCGAGGTGGTCGAAGAGGCCTCCGACGGCATCAGAGAAGTCGCCGATGCGACCGACGACCAGGCAGCGAGCGCGGAGGAGATTGCCAGTATGATAGACGAGACGCGAACCGACTTCGAGAGCGTCGCCGAGGAAGCGTCGGCTATCGCGGATGCAAACGAACAGCAGGCAGACAAAGTCGAACAGATCAGCTCCGAAGTCGACGCGATGAACGCACTCGACGTACAGACGGAGTTGTAATCGTCACGTCTCCCGCCGGCAAGAGGTCAGCTACTCTGGAACTGTTCCGTCGATTCGACCGGGTCGATTCCGCAGAAATGCCATGAAGACGCCCCCACCAATCACGACAGCGAACAGTGCCGTCCAGAGCAGAACCGACCCTGTATTGACGGCTTCACCGGTCGTCGGGAGCACGAACCCGGCCACGACAGCGCCAACGAGGATGCTCAGCAATACGACGATGGCATTCAGATACTGCTGGAGTGTAGAATCCATGCAGTACATAGGCTTACACAGGATATATGACTGCTGAGAGACGTGCGCGCACTGCTCACACTGAACGGGTAGCACAAAAATCTCACAGTCACTCTCCGCCGAATCGTTTCTCATACAATTATACCATCGGCTCTCTAAGCCCCAACGACAACCGACGAACATGAGTTTTACCCCGGATACAATCCATCTCCTCTATGTCGATGCTGACTCCTCTCTCAGCGAAGTCGCTGCTACCCTCGAACGCGAGGACGAGCGACTGAGCGTCGCGACGGCGACCAGTGCCGATGATGCCCTGGCCTATCTGGCCGACAATCACGTCGACTGTATCGTCTCCGCGTACGACCTCCCCGGAGTCGATGGGCTGGACTTTCTCGATTCGGTTCGTACCGACGACACGTCGCTCCCGTTTATTCTGTTTCCAGCAAACGGTTCCGAGTCTCTTGCCAGTCGAGCAATCGCTGCCGGTGTGACCGACTACCTCCCACAACACGACGACGCTTCACAGTACACAGAGCTAGCCACGCGCATCCTGGACGCAGTCACCGACGACAACGCGGAGACAGACAACGGGAACAAACAGCGTCTCCGGACGATTATCGACTCGCTGCCGCACTTGCTGTACGTCGTCGACGAGGACGGCAACTACCGTCTGGTCAACGAAACGCTCGCGCAGTTTCACGACACGACTGTCGATGATATCGAGGGGGCATCTGTCGCCGATGTGTTGGGCGACTCTCACGCAGAGAACTTCTACGACGACCTCAACGAGGTACTGGACTCCGGAACGAGTACTCGAATATCCGAGGTTACAATGGCCGATGCCTCCGGCGAGGAACACGTCTTCGAACCGAGACTGCTCCCGCACGAGTGCGACGAAATGCAAGCCGTTCTCGGCATCGCCACAGAGATAACCGAACGCAAAGCTCGTGAGGCACAGCTCGAAGCCCTCAACCAGACGACGAACGACATGATGGCTGCCGATTCCCAGGAGGCAGTCGTCGAACTCGGTGTCGAAGCCGCCCGTGACGTGCTCGGACTCGAAGCGAGTGCCATCCACCTTCTCGATGAGGAACAGGGTGGGCTCGCCCCCGTTGCCATGACCGACCCGCTCCGTGACCTCATCGGTAATCCTCCGACGTTCACTGGGGCGGACAGTATCGCCTGGCGTGTTTACGAAGACGGCGAGATGCTCGCACTCGACGACGTGCACAACGACCCCGACATCCACAATCCGGATTCGCCTGTCAAAAGCGAAATCTACTTGCCGATTGACAATTACGGCATCTTGATTGCTGGGTCACCAACAGCGAAAGCCTTCGACCACCAAGACCTCATCCTGGGTGAGATTCTGGTCGGTCACATTGCGACGGCGCTGGAACAAATCGAGCAGACCGAGGAACTCCGGAACCGAGAACAGGAACTCGCCAGCCAGAACGACCGTCTGGAGGAGTTCGCCAGCGTCGTCTCCCACGACCTCCGAAACCCGCTCAACGTCGCCCAGGGTCGTCTCTCGCTGGCACAGGAGACTGGTGAGACCGAGCACCTCGATGCCGCTGCAGGTGCGCTCGACCGGATGGAGACGCTCATCGAAGACCTCCTGACACTCGCCCGTACTGGCAACGAAATCTCCGAGACGGAGACTATCGACCTCGGCATTCTCGTCGAGAACTGCTGGGAGATTGTCGAAACCACCGAAGCAGACATCGAAATCAGCGTCGAAGGAACTATCGAGGCAGACCGGAGTCGTCTCAGACAACTGCTCGAAAATCTCATACGGAACGCAATCGACCACAGCGACGGAGACGTGATGCTCACTGTCGGGAGACTCTCCGACGGGTTCTATATCGAGGACGACGGCCCCGGTATCCCCGAAGACATTCGCGACGAAATCTTCGATACGGGATATTCGACGTCTGAGGAGGGCACCGGATTCGGTCTGTCTATTGTCAGCCAGGTCGCCGATGCGCACGGGTGGGATGTTCACGTGACCGAAAGCGAGGCCGGTGGCGCACGCTTCGAGATTACCGCCATCAGTTTCTCCGAGTAACCCGTCGCTCGCGGGTGTTCGACTGCAATTTCAGCACCCATTTTAATATTTAGCCCCTCTACCTACCCCCGTTTCTATCGGTTCAATACTGAGCCAGCCGGGTTTTATACCAGCATTTGTCGTTCAATATCTCGATAGCAGGGCTATACGGTTGTCTCCCGTTCTTTAGTGTATGAGCCAGGAATTGCATTCGCCGGAACTAGACAGACGGCAGCTTCTGAAGACAGTCGGTCTCGCGACGGCTGGAGCAATGGCCGGGTGCGCAGTACCCGGCTCCAGTTCGGACAACTCCTCCCAAGGGGGGAGAGAACACAACGTCTCCGTGACGCCGACCCAGCAGCCATCTGGTTCGACTGGCGATTCGGGCCTTGCAGGCTCTGCTGTCGAAAGAGCGGCTGAGGTTTCAGAGGGTGTCACTGTCGAACTCTCGGAAATAGAAGACGGCCGGTTCGGTTTCAGTCCCAGAATCGCCCAGACCGTTCCCGGGGGAACGGTCACCTGGGAGATGCAGACCCCCGGCTCCATTTCTGCCTATCACGCGGCAAACGACAAGCCCCACCGTGTTCCGAACGGCGCGTCGGCCTTCGACAGCGGACAGCTCTCTGCGGGCGATGAGTTCGAGCACACCTTCGAGAAAGCTGGTGTCTACAACTACTTCGCGGGCAGTCGGGAGTCGGCTGGCGTCGTCGGTATCGTCATCGTCGGCGACCCAGAGCCGTACAATCAGCCTGGCCTGATGCGCCCACAGCAATCTCTCTCCGAGGACATCCAGGGCTCGATCAGTGAACTGATTGGAGACGCCAAGACGCAACTGTCGCTCCCGCTGATTTCTGACGTGGATATGCAGACGACCTCCGATGGCACCTATGAGTTCAGCCCATCGGTGATTCGCGTGCGTCAGGGCGGCGCAGTCAAGTTCCACGGAGAATCCGGCCAGCACACCGCGACTGCCTATCATCCTGGCACGGGCAAGCCACAGCGTGTGCCCGACGGCACCGACGCCTGGGACAGCACGATGCTCGGCGAGGGCGACAACTACATCAAACGCTTCCCCACCGAAGGCGTCTACGACTACTACTGTCAACCCCACGAGGGCAACGGCATGGTCGGCACCATCATCGTCGGCGACCCCGACCTCGATGCCCAGCCCGCCATGGAACCCCCACAGGACGAACTCCCCTCCGCTGCGGCAGACGGGCTCGAAGACGCCCACAACGAGGTTCGTTCGCTGCTCGCGACCGATACCAACACGCCGAGCGACCCGGCAACCGACCCGACCGACACGCCAACCTCCACGCCGACCGACCCGACCTCGACACCGACTGATACGCCAACCTCCACGCCGACCGACCCAACCTCGACGCCGACCGACACGCCAACCTCGACGCCGACCGACACGCCAACCTCGACGCCGACTGATACGCCCGACGTGACGATTACCACTTCAGGAACGGACTTCTCGCCAGACCTGGTGAAAGTCGACCCGGGCGAGACTGTCGAGTGGGAAATCAAGGGGATGCAACACACGGTGACGTCACTCGACGGTCGGATGCCCGACGGTGCCGAATCCTTCGATTCGGGCTTCCTCGGACCCGGGAAGACCTTCACCCACACCTTCGACACCGAAGGTGTCTACGACTACTACTGCAAGCCACACCGGACGACGGGAATGGTCGGAACCGTCGTCGTCGGCGACCCCGGGGCGGACGAATCCGGTC
>CAZFOF010000032.1:0-14273 GCA_964520265.1 uncultured Halobacteriales archaeon
GAGCAGTTCCGTAATCTCCGTCGAGTTCAGCGTCGGAATCTCAACCTGGCGAGGAAACGTGTGTTCGACATCGCGAATCTGCGTGAGATACAGCCACGCGTAGTAGTTCCAGGAGGTGACGAACATCGCGTCGCGCTCGACGATTTCTGCGAGAAATTCATCGAGAACGTCGTATCCACCGATTTCTCTGGTGTAGAGGTAGTGACAGCCATCGACGATGATGACCTCGGCGTTGGGAAAGGACAACGCTGCCTCGTCTGCGACGACGTCTTCGTAACTGACACGCTGTGAGGCAGCACCGAAGGCTTCGTCGGCGTATTCGAGCAGGACTTCACGGCCTGCGAACGGCTCTCCGACGACAGCGACGTTCGAATCCGTCCCGTCCAGGTGGGCGGCAATCGCATCGTCGATGGCGTCGAACAACTCATCCAGTCCTGCGGCGCGCAGATCCTCTCTGGAGATGTCCAGAACCGGTCACCTGTCAAGCAACAGGTCAAGCCCGGAGTATAAAAATATCGGCCGTTACAGGTGTTCGCCAAGCGCTGCGAGCAGTGCGTCTCGGGCGGTGTCGCGTTCGCCGGCCAGGTACTCGATGCGGCCTTCACGAGCGCCGCGGGCGTCGAGTCCGGCTTCTGCGGCAGTTTCGCGGGCATCCGCGACGACGGCCCGCACGTCGACATCGGTGTCGGTTCGGACGAAGGCCTCGTCGGTGTCGAACCCGACGACTGCAGCGGCCTCGTCGCGGTGGTCGCGGTACAGTGCGTCCAGCAGGAGTTCCGTCGGCGGGAACTCGTACTGGTGGGTGTAGCTGTCCGTATCGAGTACCAGTATCGTCTCGTCGTCGACCGGGTGGTTCTCGATGTTGGCCGTCGCCGTCTCCAGTTCCGTGTTCATCTTCGCGCGGAACTGCTCGCTGATGTGCTCGGCAAGTGTCAGCGCGTCGGCCTCCGTCTCGTCGAACAGGAGGTCGATGATGAGTTCCCGTTTGTCCTCGTAGGAGTGGTAGTACGCCTCCAGCGCGACCGCTTCGCGAACCTCACGCGTGTCTTCAGGCTCGTAGCCCGTCTCCGCAGCGAGGTCGGTGTAGGCCTGCGGTGGGTCTTCCCAGAAGCTCACAGCCGGCAGGTGGCCGAGGTCGTCGCGAACGTCGGTGTTGACGTGCGCAGCGATGTTGGCCGCCAGTGCCGTTGCCGTGGTCTCGGGTGCGCCTTCCAGAGACGGCGCGACAATTGCCTCGACAGTCGAGGTGATTTCCTCGTCGACAGCTCGCTCGTCGACCACGACGCGGCGTGCGTCGTAGACGTCGAGCAGTTGGAGACCGTCGAGCGATTCGGTGGTGCCCGCAGCGGCGACGAAGAGGAACAGTGGGAGTTTCTCCCCGTGACGCTCCTGGTTCGAGAGCATCTGTGTGACGTCGCCTGTGGCGTCGTCCATATCGTAGACGGAGCCTTCGAGCGGGCGGCGGTCGAAGTAGTGGTACTCGGCGTCGGCGCTCTGGTGTTCCTCTCGAACCAGCGGGAGCGTCGCCCGCTCGATTGCCACGCCGGCCGCGTAGCCATCGGCAGTCGCCGCGTGTCGGATGACGACGGGACGACCTTCGAGGACGGCACGGCGAATCGCGGTCGCGGCGTCGCGAATCGACTCGTCGACTGCCTCGACTGCCGAATCGGCAGCGAGTGGCTCGACTGCGTCGGGACGGGCGCGCTGTACCATCGCATCTTCCATGCGCTCGGTGACGGCGTCGCGTTCCTCGGCTTCGAGCACGACGAGTGCCTCCGTCTCGACCTGGAGTTCGCCTCGGCGTTGCTCTACTTCGCCGTCGAGGCGGACAACATCTTCTTCGTCGACTTCGGGGTAGGCGCGGACACCCGCTTCCTTGAACGCCGCACAGTCGACAGAGCCCGTCTCGTCGCGAATCTCGAAGACGGTGGGGCCGCTGGTCTGGCGTGCGTTGGCGACCTCACCTTCGATACGGACGACGTTTCCAATGTTGTCATCCAGTTCGGAGATGGTAACCTGGGAGATTTCACCGCTGGTGTCGCTCTCCTCGGTTGCCTGCGCTTCGTCGGGTGCCGCCGTCTCGTCGGTCGGCGTCGAATCGGACGTGTCTGCCGCCTCTTCAGCGGCGTTCGCGTTTCCCGTTTCGGCCTCCGTCGACGTGGTCTCGCTGTCGTCGTCTTCCTGACTCGTGGTGTCGGCAGCACTGGTACGCACCGGGCCACCGTCGCTGGATGTCGTCTCGTCTTTGAGTTGCGCCCCGTCGGTGTCGGGGTCGTCGATAAGCGTTCCGCGGAACGCTGATTCGTCCTGACGTATCGACCACCCGAGGTCGATGTTCCCGTTGTCTCGGACGTTCTGTACCTGAACGAAGACGGTGTCGCCGGAGTCCCAATCGAGGCTCTCCAGGCGCTGGTCGAGTTCACTCTTGTGGAGGAGTCCGGTGACACTCTCGCCGATGTCGATGAACACACCGAACTCGGCGAACCCGTCGACGGAACCACTGTAGTACCGTCCGGCGGTTAGCTGGTCGGGCCGGCTACCCCGAAACTCGAATACAACGTCTTCTTCATGCAGTTCACAGATGCGGCCATCGACAGACGTGCCGCAGATGATACACGAACCCATTGGCAGGGAAAAACGGCCCCGTCCTAAAACTGTTGTCGAAACGCGCTTGCTATGGTTGTCCCACTCACTCGGACGCAGATTCCTCTTCGGTGACCATCTCGAGTCCCCGTGCAACCTCCGCCGCCTGCTCGGGAAACAGCGCCACTTCGAGTTCGTTCCCGCTCTCGTCTTCGAATCCGAGTTTTACCCGCTTGTCACCGAACGACCGCACTTCGACGCCTTCGACGTCGTATAACTTCGCTGTCGCCGCGCGATTCGAGGGGCCGACGTGTTTGACTGCTCCATCTTTCAGTTCGAACATGAACTCGTCGAGGTCGAGACTCAGCATAGCCACTACTGGGTCGCCCGGTAACAAAAGCACTCGCGTCCCGACAGTGTTACTCGACTGTCTCGGCGATGATGTCGACGGCGGCCTGGATATCTGCGTTACCACCGAAGCCAAACCCAAGCAGTAACACACCCGGAATCGCCGCAACCACAACAGCCCGCGGCAGCGATGTGTCGTGAACTATCGCCATTCCAAGCACGAACAGGCCACCGCTCCAGAGGACGACAGCCACCTCCACCCACAGCGACGGTACACCCAACAGGGCAAGCGGTGCGAGCGAGTAACAGATGACCTGCACCGTCTCGCTGACGCCAGCGCGCTCGTCGACGGTACCGATGAGGACGACTGTCTGAAGCGCGGCCGTCAGGTGGATACCCGCAGGCATCACCAGCACGACGATTGCGAGCAACCACAGCACCGCCGACGCGACGGGTTGGTCTGCGACGACAGGATAGCCATTCGATACGGTCGCGAGACGACCCACCTCGGCAGCGAAGACGACGGCCGCGGCGAAGGTCAGCCCTGGTGCCTGGTCGCCGGGTGCGACCTTCTGTCGAAAAAACGCCCGCGGGCGGAGGAGTACCTCGACCCACGCACGCCCCAGTGCAACCGGGCCACGCTCGCGCCCCAACTCGGATTGTTCTGCCCACTGCGTCACAGGTCGCCGTTAGGTTCGTGAGGATTTGACCGTTGTGACACGGAGCGGTCAGTCGTCGGCACCGACGTTCTCGCCACTCTCGAAACAGGCCGGGTCTGGCTGGATGTCGCTGTACTCGACGACCCGTTCTCCGAGGACGGCGACGCGCTCGGCCAGGTCGGCGTCGGTAAACTCTCCGTCCTCGAACTTCCCGCTGGCCTGGGGGATTGCGGCCTGGTAGGGCAACACCCAGCTATCGAGTGCGCGACAGACAGACCGGAGATGATCCAGTGCGGTAATCGGGAAACTGCCACCAGCGACACCGAGCAGTCCGACAGTCTTGTTCTCGAACTCGTCGAATCCGCAGTAGTCGAGTGCGTTTTTCAGCGGCGCGGCGTAGGAGCCGTGGTACATCGGTGTCCCAAGAATGATTGCATCCGCCTCGCGGACGCGCTGCCGTACCGCCTCGCCGTCGCCCGCGTCGTCCTCGTTGGGGTCGAACACCGGCAAGTCGACCGCTCTGAGGTCTATCAGGCCGGTCGTTGCGCCGCGGGCGGCGGCCGCAGCGAGTGCGTGCTGGAGCGCAATTCGTGTGTAACTGCCGTCGCGGAGACTGCCGCAGATGGCGACAACCGTCGGTGCTGTCATGCCACAGTATTCGACGTGGAGGCCCATTATCCCCCGGGACGCAGCGGTCGCTCACCCGCTGTCCGGGCGCACCCGGTCGCTGGCAACCCGACCGAGGACGACGACGATAGGGACGAACAACAGTCCGGCGACGACGAAGGGACTCCAGTATGCCACGACGACGTAGAGCAACCCGGCCGCGGCTGGCCCGAACGTCCGTGCGAGACTGCCCGCAGACTGCGTCAGCCCGAAGGCACCGCCCTGTGCGTCTGCCGATGCGTTCAGCGAGACCAGCGCGTTCAGCGAGACGTTCGTCAGCGCGTTCCCCACCGCAAGCGGTGTCGAAACGGCTGCGAGTGCAACGCCACCAGAATCGACCGGCCCAATCGCTGGCACGAACGACCACGAAAGCGAGAACGGTACCAGCGCGAGCGTGACAACCTGGATACCGGCACCGGTAATCGCCAGTCGATACTCGCCGTAGCGGTCGGTCAGCGGGCCGATGAGCCGCCCCTGAACGATAGCGATGACAACGCCGATGTAGGTGAGCAAGATGGCATTCGACGTCGTCCCGTAGCCGAGTCGGTCGTTGGTCAGGAAGATAAACTGACTCTCGAACGCCGAGAAGGCAAACGAAGCCAGAAAAAAGGAAAGCACAAGCGGGCCGATATCGGGAGCGGTTGCGGCCTCGTAGAGTTGCCTGAGTCGCGATTCAGCCTCCTCCGTGACCTGCCTGGCCCGGGTTCGTGGCTCCGGCAGGACGACAAACGCCAACAGGAGATTCGCAGCCGACAGCGCCGCTGCAGTAAAGGATGGCATCGTGAACTCGGTCACCGGGACGGCCGCCGGAAGGACGTCTCTGAACAACGCAAGCACCGGCTGACTCGATACGACACTGGAGATTGCCGGGCCGAAGACGAAGCCGAGACCGAACGCCGCGCCGAGGATACCGAGTCCCTTCGCCCGGTCTTCCGGTGGCGTGATGTCAGCGATGTAGGCATTTGCGGTGGCGATGTTGCCACCCATCGCGCCGGCGAACGCGCGGGCGACGAAAAGCACAATCAGTCCGTTGGTCACGCCGATGAGCGAGCCCAGTTCACCGGCCACACCGAACAGCGTCCAGGCGACGACGCTCCCGAACAGGGACAGCAGAAGAATCGGCCGACGGCCACGCTCGTCGGAGAGACGGCCCAGAATCGGCGCGCCGATGAACTGAAATAGCGAGTACGTCGCGATGAGGAGGCTGCCGACGAACTCGTTTGCACCGAAGAACTTCGCGTACAGCGGGATGACGGGGATGAGGATGCCGAATCCGAGCAAATCGATGAAGATGATGAGAAAGAGCGTCCCGACGACACGACGACGGCTCCGGTTGGGGAGCGGTTCCTCGTCGGACTCCGAGGACTCTGTCACATCGGTTGTTTTCTGACGACCAGAGATAGCGTTTTTGTTCGCGGCAGCCGGCAGTCTCCCCGGTTGTTACCTACTGGCTCCAGGGCTCTGCCGTCGACGTGACCTCCTGGCTTTTCTCCCCGGTGGCTTTGAGGATGTTGAACGCCCGCATCAGGTCAGTCCGTGAGACGATACCGACGACGTCGCCGGATTCGTCGACGACCGGAAGTCGGCCGACGCTGGCGTCTTGCATCTCCTGGAAGGCGTCCATCGCATCGACGTCGGGTGTCACTGTCATCACCTCTGCCGTCATCACGTCCTCGACGCGGTAGGCATCGCGTTCAACCTGATTGACGCTCGACGCATCGTCGAGTGTCACCATTCCGACCAGTGAGCCGTCGTCGACGACAGGGTACCCGATGTGGCGCTGGTCGAGCATCTGCTCGAGGAGGTCACTCAGTGCCATGTCGCTGGGCACCGTGTGCAAGTCCTCCTGGGCGGTCATGACATCGCCGACGTTGATTCCTTCGAAGGATGCTTTCAGCGAGGTCTGCTGGGCCTCGCTGGAAGCGGCGATGTAGATGAAAAACGCGAGCAGGATGAGAAACCAGTTGGCGAACAGCCCGATGATGCCGAGCATGAACGCGAAGAATTTGCCGACCTCTGCTGCCAGTTGCGTCGCTCGGGCGTGACTTCGGTTGCGTGCGAGCAGCGCGCGCAGGACGCGGCCACCGTCCATCGGGAACGCTGGGAGCAGGTTGAACACCGCGAGGACGACGTTCAAGATGGTGAGATAGCCAGCGACGAACCGAACGGCCGTGGCCGACGTGGGCGCGAGCACGAACAGGCCATACGAGCCAACGCCGACGAGGACGCTCACGACCGGGCCGGCAATCGATATCCAGAACTCGTGGCGCCAATCTTCGGGGAAATCCGCAAAGTTCGCCATCCCACCCAGCAGCCACAGCGTGATGGAGTCGATTGTGTACCCATAGCGCATCGCGACGAGCGAGTGACCGAACTCATGGAGGAGGACACCAACAAACAGCCCCGACGCGGAGGCAAAGCCGAGTATCCAGGGGAGTGAGCCCGCAGTCAGCGCCGTCTCCGCAAGTGCCGTGCCGAACACCTGGTTGATGAGAGAAGCGAGTCGGTCAATATCGAGTGCGATGAACACCGCAAACAGCGGGAGTACCAGCAGGAACGACCAGTTCAGTTTGACCGGTATACCGAACGCAGAGCCAACGCGAATGCCTCGCATATGCTCACGTTCGTCTCCCGGGACTGTAAAGCCAGTCCGTGGTGGTCGTCACACAGGAACACAGCGGGGATGATTCCGTGAGTATACACGCGTGGGTCTCGAATGGCCGGCAATGACTGAAAGGGAACGCACCGCAATACTCGGGGGGACATTTACCCCGATTCATAACGGCCACCGGGCGCTGTTGCACACTGCATTCCAGGCTGCCAACCACAGTTACGACGGTAATGGACACGTTGTCGTCGGCCTCACAGGGACAGAACTCGCCAGAGAGACTCGCAGCGACCCCTCCCACGCGGAGTTGCTCGGGCCATTCGAAAAACGCTACGAGACGCTCGACGCCGAACTAGAGCGCATCAGTGCCGCCTACGACGCGAGTTACGAGGTCATCGAACTCGCTACGACCTACGGGCCGGCGGCGACCCGTCCAGATATCGACGCACTGGTCGTCTCACCCGAGGCAAAAGCCCAGAAGCGCGCTCACAAACTGAACGAACGTCGTGTGGAGGACGGACTCCACCCACTCGAAGTCCACACTGCGCCGTTTGTCATCGCAGAAGACGGTACCCGAATCAGCAGTACGCGCATCCGCAACGGTGAAATCGATGCCGACGGCCAGCTACTGACTCACAAAGACTGACCGAGAGAGCAATTGCAGTGCGGACAGCCGATATCCTTGTCTTGACTACCGCTGAAGGCGGGCAACCGTCTCGTCACCCTCCGTTTCCAGTTCGACGAGGCCGTCATCGGCCAGGTCATCACACAACCCACCGAGCCACTCCTGGCCGTACTCCCCGTCTGGCGTGTAATCCACGCGGACTCGCGGCCCCAACTCGTCCAGTGTGAGCCTGTCGAACTCTTTGAGCGCCGAGATGACTCGCCCGCGCATCTGCCGTCTGCTCCCCTCGAAGGAGGGTTGCTCGGGCACGTCTGGGGCAGTGAAATCACCGGTCGCATAGGCGTGACACCACTCCCGCCAGGGACAGTCAGCCTCGTCGCAACTGGGCGTCTTCTCGCAGGCGACACCACCGAGTTCCATGACGGCGTTGTTCCAGACGCGCGATTTTTCTTCGGGCATGAGCCGTCGAGCCGCTTGCTCGAAGGCAGACTGGTCATCTTCGACGCCGAATGCGCGGTAGAGCACCCGTTTGACGTTGGTATCGACGACTGCATCGCCGTTGTTGAACGCAAAGCTCGCGACGGCGTTTGCGGTGTAGGGGCCGACACCCATCAGTTCGGAGAGGCCGTCCGGCGACGTCGGAAACTCGCCGTCGAACTCCTGTTGTGCGGCCTCGTGGAGGTACTTCGCCCGGTTGTTGTAGCCGAGGCTGTGCTCCGTCCAGAATGCGACGACTTCGCTCCGGTCGGCGGCGGCGAGTTCGGTGGTCGTCGGCCAGCGGTCGAGAAAGTCTTCCCAGGCGTCGACGACCCGCGCCAGTTGTGTCTGCTGGCTCATCACCTCCGAAACCAGAATCTCGTAGGGGTCGGTCGTCTCCCGCCACGGAAACGAGCGGTGGTCGCTCTCGTACCACGAGATGAGACTGCTTCGAACCGCCTCACGTGGCACGTCGTCGAGTCCGGAACTGTCGCTGTCGGCCATCAGCAACGCATTCGTCTCCGCGCGCTTGTTCGTGACGATGGAGGTTAGCCGGTGCCTGCACGCGGCAGTCGAACTCAGTTCACTCGACGCCCAGTACAAAGCGACTGCCTGGAGTCAGAACAGCGAGAGGACGATAGCCGATAACGACTCGATGATAGTCTCCCAGACGGAGAACCCGGTGGCGATAGCCAGTAACGTATCCAGGCCGAAAAAGACGAACAGTCCCGCCGCGAAGAAGTGGGCCTTCCGCAGGTTGAGTTTGCTGGCGAACCGATGGAAAAACAGAGCGTTGGCGAGACTCACGGGGATAATCGCGAGCATCTCACCGGCCCAGATTGCCGGTGACGCACCGTACTCCAGCGCGAGCGTGAACGTGACAATCTGTGTTTTGTCGCCGAACTCGCCGACGGCCATCATCGAGAAGATGCCGAGAAACGTCGCAACTGGCGCTGGAAGCGAGTAGCCGCCGAGAGAGTACTCGCGGTTCCCGTTGAACTCCGTGTAGCCGCCGTCCGTTGCCGTCGGTGCCCCGCCAGGTTCCGGCGCTGACCGGTATAGCATGACCGCGAAGACCAGGAACAGCCCGGCACTGATTGCGCTGAGAAGTTCGCCAGGGAGTACACCCTGGACTGCGTTCCCGACGAGAATCTCGATAGCGGTCCAGCCAGCGAACGCGGTACCCGCAGCAGCGACCACCAGAAACGGATTGTACCGTGTCGACAATCCGGCGATGATGAACTGTACCTTCTCACCAGGCAAAACCGCTAACTGGGCGATGAAGGCAACCACCAGAATTTCGGCAAAACCCACCATCAGTTACCTACTCACCCTTTCGGTGTCGGACATTCTCGGATAGTTTTAGACGAGTCTAATAAATAAGTCCGGCGATGGGAAACAAAAATTGAGGCGACTGCGTGTCGCGAATGCTCTTCACCACGATTCGAGTTATTGCGGACGGGCGACGACGCCGAGATGGTCGTCGTGGAAGGGTTCGAGGCGGTGGGTTTCGAGTACCTCGTAGGACGCTTCGAGTTCGCTCACCACGTCCTCGAAGACAGTTTCGGGGGGTGCAGTCACATCCTCGCTGCGAGCTTTGACCGCGAGCAAGAGACGGCCATCGTCGGCGAGGAACTGGCGGTTCACCGCCGCGACGTGTGCCTGCCCGCGAGTCGCAACGTCCTGCACGATGACATCGACTGGTTCGACCACGTGGGCGTAGGTAGCGGGCTTGCGCGCGTCTTTCAGGAGGGGAAAGAGTCGCTGTCGGCTCTCTGCTGCCTCGAGCAGGTCACGAATGGGACGCGGCGCGAACTCGACGGCGTAGGTCGGGCCGGCGAAATCGGCGACGTGACTCACCGTCGTGCCGGCGGCGGCCCCAAGATAGAGCACGGTTTCTCCCCCAGTCAGTCCAGTCTCCATTCCGTGTTCCAGCATCGCACCGAGTTTCGACCGGTGGGCATCCCAGCGACGCCATTCACCGTCGCTCGCTTCGCTCGATACGGTGTCACCGCGTGTCGCCAGTCCCGTCTCACCTTCGACGTCGCGGCGCTGTACACCATCCGGAAGCGTCACGAGGAATCACGCGCACGGATGCGCTCGATACGCTCGTCGAGTTCGGTTTCGATGTTCGGCCGCAACTCACCGGAGTAGTGGTCGATACGTGCCGCGATACTCAGTTTCCCCGCCAGCGCCCGCGCCGCCGACCCGCGATTGTCCGGGTCTGTCCCGCGGACGTACTCGTGCGTGTAGATGACACCGTGTTTCGGCGAGGGTGCACCGCCCTGGAGATGTGCGAACAGTGCGTCTTCGGCGCCAAGTACCTGCACAGTCCCGGAGGGTTTCTTCGCGAGTGCGCCGAGTCCCCCAGCGAGTGCGATGAGACGGGCGGCCAGTACCGGCCCGGCAAGGTTGCTCAGGTTCGGAGCGATTTGGGGAGCAGTCCGCTCGATAAATCCTCGAAGCTGGTCGACTTCTTCAGATAGCGCTACGACACGTTCTGCCAGGGAGACGAGCCGTTCGTCGGTAGCCGTTTCGGGGTCGCGCGTGGCCAGTTCGGTCGCGTACTCGACACCCGAGCCGGCATCTTCGTAGCGGCTTCCCGCCCACTCTGCGACACGTTCGGCGAGTTCGTTGGCCTCACTTTCACAGTCGTCCATCGCACGGACGGCGTGAATCAACTGCTGGTCGTCGCTGCGCTGTGCTTCCTGAGCAGCGCCCCGTGCTGCCGCCGTCGTCGCCGCGTGCAGGCGTTCGTAGTATGCGTCAGTGTTGGGGACAAAGCCATCCGAAACCGCCTTCTCCGGCCACTCGGCCGGCGTCTCGGCGGAGCCGTCTCGGATGGCCGTCGCCGCGGCCGCGGTGTTGTCGGGGTCGAGCCCGGCGTACCAGCCTTCGGTCATACCCGCCGTACCGACTGCGGGGCGAAAAAGGTACGCTCTCGCTTTTCGAGGTAATAAATAGTAAACCCAATTCTTGTTCCTGAATTGATGCAATATGTAATTTTTGGCCGGTGCAATTTTTGTAGGAGGGCGATGTAGTGTTAGCGCATGGCAAACTCGGAGGGAGAGCCGGCGTGGTTGCAGGCGGAGCGTGCGTTCGAAGACGAACGCTTCCACCGTGGGACGATTCCAGAGTTATTCGAAGAGAGCGCCCGGCGACACCTCGACAGCAGAGCCCAACTCTACAAAGGTGGCATCTACGACCGGACGATGACCGGTATCATCCCGAAAGCCAGTCCCGGTGCGTTCGCACCGCTTTCCTACGGCGAAATGCGTAACATCGTCAGGCGACTCGCCGCGGGATTTCGCGACCTCGGGCTCGCATCCGACGACAAAGTCGGTATCTTCGCCAACACACGGATGGAGTGGGCACAGGCCGACCTCGCTTTGCTGTCTGCTGGCTGTGTCGTGACGACCGTCTACACCGAATCCTCGGCCACACAGGCGCGCTATCTGCTCTCCGACCCCGGTGCTACAGCGGTCGTCGTCGAGAACGAACGGCTCCTGGAGCGCGTCCTGGCCGTCGAAGATGACCTCGACCTGGAGCATATCGTGGTTATCGACAAAATCGAGGGCTACGACGACCGAGCCGATATCCACACGCTGGCGTCGGTCTACGAACGAGGCGACGAGCAGTTCGACATCGACACCTATCGGGAGTGGCTGGACGACCGAACACCCGACGACCTCGCGAGTCTCATCTACACCTCCGGCACGACAGGACAGCCAAAAGGCGTAGAGTTGACACACTGGAATTTCCGTGCGAACGTCCACCAGACTATCCGCCGGGTTGGCCCGCGACCAGACCGCCGCGATGGCCCGACAATCGACGCCGACACCGTGAGCATCTCCTTTCTTCCCCTGGCACACGTCTTCGAGCGGATGGCAGGGCATTTCCTCATGCTCGCGTCGGGGGCAGCCATCGGCTACGTCGAACACCCCGACACCATCTCCGAAGACATACAGAAAATCCGTCCGACGACAGGCGCAAGCGTCCCGCGCGTCTACGAGCGCATCTTCGACACCATGCGCGAACAGGCCGGTGAAACGGGGCTCAAACGCAGTATCTTCGACTGGGCGCTGGACGTGGCTCGGGACTACCAGCGTGCAGAGTCACCCGGAGCGGTACTGCGAGCCAAACACGCACTGGCCGAGAGACTCGTCTATTCGACTGTCAAAGAGAATCTCGGCGGCCGACTGGAGCTTATGGTTTCCGGCGGCGGGAGTCTCAGCGCCGACCTCTGTCGGCTGTTCAACGGCATGGGAATCACCATCGTCGAGGGGTACGGTCTCACAGAAACAGCACCTGTCATCACTGTGAATCCGCCGGAGGATATCCGCCCGGGAACACTCGGCCCACCAGTCGTCGGTATCGACATCGCCATCGACGAGTCGAAGGCCGCACCAGATGATGGAACCGATGGCTCGAATACGGTCGGCGAACTGCTGGTACGCGGGGAGAACGTCAGCCGTGGCTACTGGAACAGACCAGACGAAACCGACGAGTCATTCCTGCCGGAACTTCCCGACAGCGCCGTCGCGATCAGACCGTCTGAGACTGACGACGCCGGCAAATGGTTCCGCACCGGTGACATCGTCGAACACTCCTCGGAGGATTACCTCGTCTTCGAGGAGCGGATAAAGCAGTTACTCGTTCTCAGCACCGGCAAGAACGTCGCTCCGGCACCCATCGAAGACCGCTTTGCCGTCAACGACCGCGTCGACCAGGTGATGATTCTCGGCGACGGCCGCAAGTTCGTGAGCGCACTCCTGGTGCCGAACTTCGAGCGACTCCGACGCTGGGCTGAGGACAACGATGTCGACCTTCCCGACGACCGCGAGGCACTGTGTGAAGACGACCGCGTCCGTGAATGGGTCGGTGAGACCGTCGCTGCCGTCAACGACGACCTCGAATCAATCCAGCGTGTCAAAGCGTTCGAACTCGTTCCCCAGGAGTGGACGGCCGAAAACGACCTCCTGACTCCCTCGATGAAAAAGAAGCGACGCAACATCCTCGACGTCTACGCCGACCGCATCGACGCGATGTACAGCGGCGAGACAGCGGAGATGCCGACCACCAGCCGGTAAGAGGCGTTGTGGTGCGTCTTAACAGACGACGCGAACGGTTCGCGTCCGGGGGCCGTCACACTCCACGAACAGTACTGATTGCCACGTTCCGAGGGCGAGCGAGCCATTCTCGACGGGGAGTGTCTCGCTGGCTCCGACGAGCATCGCGCGGACGTGAGCGTCTGCGTTGTCGTCGATTTCGTCGTGTGCCCACCCATCGTCGGGGACGAACTTCCCGAGCGCCGCCTCGAAGTCGCCGAGCAACCGCGATTCGGCCTCGTTGACTGTGATTCCGGCCGTGGTATGCTGGACGAACACCGTCGCGGTACCGTCTGCCTCGGTCGGAATCGACTCTTCGACGCGGTCAGTAATATCTACGACCGTGAGCCGGTCGTCCGTACCGAGCGTGAACGTTGCCATACGCTCCACTCCGCCGCCGTCTCATATCAAATCCTGGCTCTTTCCAGGTGAGTCTCAACTACGGTATCGACTTGTTCATCGACGCCGACACGGACTGTATCGAGTGAGTGTGCTTTGGTGGGTCGGTCGAGCGCCTCGACGACGTGGTCTGGTGTGTCAGGGCCGACGAGGTGGAGTTCGCCAGTCAGACCAAATGGAACGAGTCGACGAATGGTCTTTGCCAGTTCCCGGGTTGCGAGTCCACTGGCGGCAACACAGTGCCGCAGGTCAATCGCGAGGAGAAACGAACCACTCACTCCACGGGCTGATAGCATCGCCGCGTCGCGGTGACCCGAAAGGTCTGTTGTCGTCACCTCACCGCCACAAACGAAGTGAACGACATCACGGTCGGAATCAGCGTGCTGCTCGAACATGGCCAATATAGTGACTTACTACCGGAATCTTCCCTGCCTTACCAGTGAGTGTTACCCGCCGAAAAGAGAGGGTAACAGCCTCACGTCGTCCACTCGTCGGGTTTGGTGTCGTAGTCGATGTCCGTGGCCGCGAGATGTTCGACTTCCTCCCAGTCGAGTTGCTGCTCGGTGAACTCCATCCCGTCGTAACTGATGAGTCTGCCACGTTCGGTCGGTTCCGGTTCGCGGTCACGACGACGGGCGACCTCGATGTCGTGTTCGTCGTACTCTTTGACTATCGTTCTGAGGTTCACCGGTCGTCCCCAGAGTTCGAACACCCGCTCTAGCGTGTCTTTGGCCTGCCCGAGGTCGAGGCTGACGCCGTTGTACTCGTGGTCGAGCAGGAGTTCGTTGCGGTTCTCGTAG